>NZ_QPEL01000120.1:0-12074 GCF_008368965.1 Bacillus sp. AY2-1
GATTAGAAGGATATTCTTTACAAGAAATTGCTAATCTCAAAAATGTTAGTAGGCAGGCTATTTCTCAGAAGGAACAAAAATTATTGAATAAAATTGATGATGATTTAGCCGAATTTAAAATTTATAAAGAATTATTCGAAAAGTACAATTGGAATCAAGAAGTTTTTTGTAAAGTTTATAAAGAAAATACTTCGGTATTTAATGCACTAAATCTCAAATTTAAAAAAGGGTACGAAAAAATTACAAATATTTTATTAGATTCAAATTATAAACTCGATGATCGACAAAAGAATGTGATTTTACAATATTCGAACATGATGATGAATCATATGAAACAGGTTGTACCATTAACTAAATCAAGCATATTTGATGAGGTTATCATTACCACATGCCAAGAGTCTTCTGTAGATGAATTAGTTGCTAAAAGATGTAATCAATTTATAAATAAAAATAGTCTAGATGAAAAATTTCTTTTTGATGAAGTGTCTATACGCGGATTTAGTGAGCGTAGTGACATTCTTATTAGAAGTAAAGGCAATGTTTATAGATATTTTGATTTCAGCCGTATTGATGATATCACTAAAGAAAAATTATTTTTCTTAATAAATCAACTGGATCCTGGAGTGTATAACATAGCAAAAATATTCCGTGAAAACAAAGAACTAATGGGGAAAATAGATATCAGGGATGAATATGAATTGCACAATTTTTATAAACAAGAAATCAAGTCATCAAATATAATTTATAATCGGATGCCTGAATTTGCTGTTGGCGGGGTAGAAAAAAACAATTTCTTAATCAGTTTATTTTATGAGTATGCACCTATACAAATTGATCAATTGCTAAGTAAAATTGAATCCGTATATTATCTAAGACAAGATTCTTTAAAAAGTCATATTTCTATGTTTTTACCAGAATACTTACATGGTGATACGATTAAAGTAGCTAGAGAAACTTTTACTTCTGAACAGATACTAAATTTGAAAAATGTATTAGATAAAGCAATCTATCTTGTTAATGAAGTAGCACAGATTGGTGAAGCTATAATACCCAATTTTAGTGAGAAATTCCTTAATAAATCTGCCATGAAAGATTTAGGATTTAATTTGAAGAGTGAATATGTATTTAGTTATGAGTATGAAACTGTTGAAGATTGTTTTATAAAGTACATTTTAGAAAAAAACTATTTCTCTAAAAATGATAAAGCGATTTATAATACAAATATTTTTAGAAATTTATTGTATTCACTTGAAAAGTCACTTGATGTAATTAAGTTGGAAAAGGATATCTATATCACTTCTACAAACCTTGAAAATGCTGGTATACCTAAAAATCAATTAATTGATTTTCAACAAAAAGCTTTAGAACATGTGAATGGCAATGAGTACTTTACGTTGAAACTACTACATAGTCGAGGGTTTACGCATGAGCTTGAAAAGTTTGGTTTTGAGAGATTTTTTTATGATCGGGTACTTTGGGCTGCTAATATAAGAACTATTACACTATCTACAGGGTATATATTTACAGTTCAGGAAACAGACGTTGCATTAATTGATTTCATACAATGGGTTATTCAAAAATGCGGTGTGATATCTATTGATGATTTAGATGCTTATGTAAAAGAGTATTTGGGAATTGTATTGGATTTTTCACGAGTTATATCACTTATTAAGTCAACAGATATCTATTATTCAGAAGAGCTTAATAAATTATATAAAAATAAAAATATGTATTTTGAGGAGATTTATAATGACAATGACTACTAAATTAACCAGTGTTACAGGTATCGAAAAAACTGATGGTACAAGAAAGTTAACAATTAAAGGGAAAACAAATAATTACACAGTTTATCGTATTCCCTTAGAGAAGCTATTCTATAATGACAGAAATGGTCGAATTGCTACTTACATTTCAAAATATATCGCAGAAGGAAATTATATCGACAGAACAATTATAGATGAATACAACGATGTATTACATGGGTTTATTCGTGAATCTAATTCAACTGCTTTAGATGCTACGAAAGATAATATTAGTAGATTTGGTCAACGTCTTCCAGGTGTTGTACTTCAAGATGGCCGTGTTATTGATGGAAATCGCCGTTTTACATGTTTAAGAGAATTAAGAAAAGAAGGAAATGATGTCTTTTTTGAGGCTGTTATTTTAGACACAGAGAATGGTATTGATGAGAGAGATATAAAACGTTTAGAATTAAATCTACAGCACGGTGAAGAACGCCCAGTAGATTATAATGCCATTGATTATTTAGTAGATATGTATAATGACATTGTGAAAAATAAAATGTTTTCCATTAAAGAGTATGGGGATTCTACAAATAAAAATAAAAAAGATATAGAAATGGGAGTTAAAAAGGCCATTTTAATGGTTCAATTTTTAGAATTTATTAATGCAAAAGAACAATATTTTATCGCGCGTGACATGGAATTAGATGGGCCATTACAAGAATGTGTTACTATCTTAAACAAGGAATTTAAAAAATGGAGTTTTGAAGAATTAGATAATCCAAGCTTTGAAGAGAAAGATATTCAAGCAGAATACCTTCGTATTCGTAATGCCTTATTTACAGCTATCTTTACGAGTCGTAGCGATGAACGAGGTGATTTAACTCGTTATATTCGTCAAATAGGGAAATCCGTTATTCATAGTGATAATCGAGAAGATTTCTTAGAAGAGTATGAAGAAATTGTTGAAGAAGTATACGAAACATTGCAAGAAGATATTGTTACATCTCAAACAGTAAAAGAAATTGGAAAAAAATTAGGGGATGCACGAAAAGAAAGCTCAGTAATTATTGATAAGGTAATTGAAGATACACAGATTACAGAAGCCCGTAAAAAGCCTGTTGAATTATTAAATCAAGCTTTAACATATTTAAATAAAATTGACAGCGATCAGGTGAAACGTCTCAAAGTTGAGGATGCTAAAGAATTTAATTTAGTTCTTGAAGAAATTAACGATGTACTAGCAGAATTTGGTGAAGCTCTTGAAATTTAATGAACTTACATTACAACCGTCATATTACACTACTACATCAGATATAGCGAAAGAGTTTTATAATCCAGTATTGTCTAGAGCAGTTTCGTATGACAGAGTTAGTGCTTATTTCAGTTCTCAAGCCCTTGCAGCTTATGCAAAGGGCTTGGAGGGCTTAATTTATAATGGTGGTCATATGAGGTTGATTATTTCTATTGATATAAGTGAAACAGACTTTAATCTAATTAGACAAGGCTATGCATTAAGAAAAGAATTACAAGAAGGGTTAATAAAAAAAATAGATAATCCGTTATCGTTGCAAGAACAAGTGAATTTTTTGAATTTAGCTAATTTAATTGCAAATGGTTATGTAGACATAAAAATAGGATTTACTAAAACAGGTATATTCCATTCTAAATTTGGGTTATGTCAAGATATCGATAATAATGTAATATATTTCACTGGATCAAATAATGAGACAGAAGCCGCTATAAAGAAAAATTTTGAGTCATTCGATATTACGGCTACATGGCTTGCATCACCGTTCGATCAACAAAAAATCTTAAAAGCACGAGATGAATTTGAAAAACTGTGGGATGATAGGCAAAATAATAACATTATTTATGTTAAAGAAGTTAACGAAGTGATTAAAAAGGAAATTATTAAGTATGATAAGGGGCGAATTATTCTGGATACGGAAATATTAACTGAAGATGTGTTAATCCTAACCATAGAAGAGGAAAGGTTAGTTCTCTATGATAACCTTGAATCCTATACTATCAAAACTTCAGATTTTGTAATAACTCAGAAATTGACACCATATTATGATCAAAAATATCCTAAGTTTTCAGGGGATTTAACTTACATTGAAATGAAAAAGGTAATTGATATATTAAAAAAATATGCAAAACGAAAAAAATTCAACTTCATTGTGAGTGACAAATTAGAAAAATATCTCGAAGAAAAAGCATATTTTATAGAGGAACGTTCAAAATATGGAGTTCTTCTAAAAAATCAAGATGAGAAAATTCTTAATCGTTTTGAAAAATTCAAGACGATTGTTACTAAGGAGCTATCTCGTACATTAAGAGATAAACAAATGTGGAGTGCGTTTTATATGCAACAAATGATAAATGCATCAAACTTTTCTGTTCCGGGTGCAGGTAAAACATCTATGATTTACGGTGTTTTTGCCTATTTGAATTCACCAGAAATAGATAAAGTTGATAAGATAGTAATGATTGGTCCGAAAAACTCTTTTTTATCTTGGAAGCAGGAGTTTAAGGAAAATTTTGGGGGTAAGAAGGAATTAAATATTTTAAATATCCATGAAAATCAAAGTAATGAATTTCAACTTAGATTAGACAGTGGTGAAAAGAATCTGATTCTCATTAACTATGAATCTTTGCAGAAATATGAATCGGTACTATTAGACATAATTGATCAACGTACAATGCTTGTTTTTGATGAGGGGCATAAAATAAAAGGTATTACTAGCAAACGTGCACAGTCTGCCAAACGTGTGTCTGTGAATGCTGGATATAAATATGTGCTAACAGGTACGCCTATTCCAAATTCATATCAAGATGTATTTAATTTTTTGAATATACTATATGCAGACGAATATAAAATGTTCTTTAATTTTAAACCAAACGATTTAGTGAAACCAAGTCCGGCTAAGGTAGATGAAATTAACGATAAAATGTATCCATTTTTTTGGCGTACAACAAAAAAAGAGCTAGATGTCCCCCCCGCTAATGATGATGAAATCATTCAAATTGTAGCAAATACAGAAGAACAAGAAATTATTGATTTACTGTATCGTAAATATGGGGACATTCCGTTTAACTTATACATTAGATTAATGCAAGCGACGGCAAATCCTGAACTACTATTAAAGTCAATTGATGCTATTGAAATGTATGGAGAAGAAGAATCTCAAAAATGGTTATCATACATGGATGATAAAACAGTAGTCTTTACTGAAGAAGAAGTAAGTTTAATTAAAAATGTCCCAGTTACATCAAAATATAGAGAAGCTATTAATTTAGCTAGTAATCTGTATGAAGAAGGAAAGCAAAGTATTATATGGTGTACGTTCGTGAGTACAATCGATAAGGTATGTAGAGATTTAAGATTAAGAGGATTGAATCCAGCTGTTATTTATGGTAGTACACTTCAAGAAGAACGAGAAGCTATTATAGAAAAGTTTAAGGCGAGAAAGATAGATGTATTAATTACCAATCCACATACTTTAGCTGAATCTGTTTCTTTGCATAAAACATGTCATGATGCAATATATCTAGAGTACTCATTTAATTTAACTCATATGTTGCAATCGAGGGATAGAATTCATCGTCTGGGGCTTCCTGAGAATCAATATACTCAATATTATTATTTAATGTTGAATGGACAAGAGGATAGACGAAATACAATCGACGAAAGAATATATCATCGATTAAAAGAAAAAGAAGAAAGAATGATTACAGCGATTGAAGATAAGAAGTTAGTTCCAGATCCTACAGAAGATTATCAAGAGATTTTGGATTTGTTTAAAATGTAGGTACTATAAAATTGAGCTGTTAAAGTGTTAATAACGATGGATGATAATGGTTTATTTGTATAAGGATTCTATCGTTAATAGTAGTTCTTTGGTGTAGAATTTGACGGATTAATTATTATTTGGGAAATAGGTTGTATTTTATTTAGTTTAATTATTCAAGATATAATTTATAAATAACCATTTCGAGTCAATATTAGTTGAATCGAAATGGTTATTTTTTAGAGTTTAAATATTTTATGTATTGAAGAAACGATGGAATAACTTGATAGGACTCAAAGCAATGTAGAGAATGTAATGAAGAAATTCAGCAGTTTAACACCTAGTTAAACTGCTTTTCCATTATAATAGAAGAAAAAACAACGGAGGAAAATCCCATGCCAACCTACAACAAACTAATCCGAAACAAAATCCCACAAATAATAAAAGCTAACGGAAAAACACCCACAACAAGAATTCTTACCCAAGACGAATACATAAAAGAACTCTGCAAGAAAACACAAGAAGAACTAACAGAATACATTGAAGCAAAAACAAAACCCGATAAACTCGAAGAACTATCCGACCTCCTAGAACTAATAAACGCCCTAGCCGAATACGAAGGCACGACACTAGAAGAAATCAACAACATCCGTAAAAAGAAAGCAGAAGAACGAGGCGGCTTCTCAGATCGAGTGTTTCTAATTGAAGTAACCGATAACTAGCCCTTCATAAGCCCCTCCTAAGCCCCTCCTAAGCCCCTTACAAGCCCCTACCAAGTAATAAATCACTAAGAAAAAACATAACAAAACAAAAACACCAACAAACACCGTAGTAGGAGTCGAAAAATTTTTTGAAATAACACGCCAAAAACCCAGCCCTCCTTCCTATATATAGTACAAAGAGGAATTTTGCATTTTTGAATTAGGACGGGAGGAATTGGGATGGCGGTATATCGTACTGTGCAGGTGAATTTTTGGCAGGATGATTTTGTTTTGGATTTGACGCCGGAGGAGCGGTATTTTTATGTGTACTTATTAACTTGTTCGAAGACGACGCAGTGTGGGATTTTTCCTTTTCCGAAGCGGTTAGCTGAGATGGAGACGGGTTATAATCGAGAGACTGTTGATAAGCTTGTGCAGCGCTTCATTGATTATGGGAAGATTCTTTATGATGCGGATACTCGGGAGTTATTCGTTTTAAATTGGCTTCGTTATAATCCGGTGACGAATACGAATGTGGAGAAGTGTGTGCTTCGTGAGCTTAAGGGTGTGAAGAATAAGGAGTTTGTACATATGTTTCTTCAGAAGTGCGTTGAGGAAGAGCTGAATGTTCCGATGCTTTTAGCGCATTTCGGCATGCCGAGTGATTTGGCTGTGGATGATGTCGAGCCAGTTTGCGAGGAGACAGAGGAAGAAGAGGTTATAGAGGAGGAAACGGGACGTCGCGTGTTTTCTTTTTATGAGGAGCATTTCGGTAGTTTGTCTCCGCATACTGTGGAGGAACTGAGTGCGTGGATGGAAGATTTGTCAGAGGAGCTTGTGCTGAAGGCTCTTCAAATTGCGTTTGAGAATAATAAGCGGACGGTTGCTTATGTGAAGGGGATTTTGAGAGGGTGGCACGGGAAAGGATTTACGAAAGTGTGTGAGGTTGAGGCGGATACGGCGAGCTTTCGGAAGAAGGAGTCGTCTGTTAGTACGGGGGAGACGGAGGAGTTTTTGGCGAGGTGTGAGGAGTGGGAGAAGAATGCGCCGTCTGAGGAAGAGTTGCAGCGCTTTTTAGCGGAGCGCGGGTGGCGGCCATGAGTATTCAAAATGTGGAGGCGGAAAAGACGGTGTTAGGTTCTCTATTACTTAATGGAGAGCTTATTAAGGAGTGCCATTTGACGGAGCAGTATTTTTCTCTGTCAGTGCACAAGTCTATATTTCAGTTAATGCGAAAAATGGAAGAAGAGGGGCAACCAATTGATCTTGTGACGTTCATTTCTAGGGTAGATCCGAAGTTTTTAGAGGGGATCGGGGGAATGGAGTATTTTATAGGGTTAATGGATGGTGTGCCTACAACTGCCAACTTCTCTTATTATGAGGGGCTTGTTCGAGGTGCCTGGAAAATGTATCAGGCGGGTGTTCTCGGGCACAAAATGGGGGAGCGTCTTATTGCGGAGAAGAATGAGAAAATTATTGGTGAGACGATTACGGCACTTTGTGAGTTAGAGGAAAAGGACTGTGTATGTGAGTTTGATTTGAAGGATGCGCTAGTTGATTTATATGAAGAGCTTCATCAAGATGCGAAAGAGATTACTGGTATTGAGACTGGTTATACATCGCTAAATAAAATGACGTGCGGATTGCAGGATGGTGATTTTGTTGTCCTTGGTGCGCGACCTTCTATGGGGAAGACTGCGTTTGCGCTAAATGTTGGACTGCATGCGGCGAAATCTGGAGCGGCGGTAGGATTATTTTCATTAGAGATGAGTAGTAAGCAATTGTTAAAAAGGGTGGCGTCTTGCGTAGGCGAGGTGTCAGGAGGTAGGCTGAAAAATCCGAAGCATCGTTTCGCGATAGAGGACTGGGAAAAGGTGAGTAAGGCGTTTGCGGAAATCGGGGAATTACCGCTTGAAATTTATGATAACGTAGGCATTTCGGTGCAAGATATTTGGATGCAAACTCGTAAGTTAAAGAGGAAGAACGGTGATAAGAAGGTTTTAGTCATTGTAGATTACTTGCAGCTTATTACGGGTGATCCGAAGCATAGGGGCAATCGATTTCAAGAGATTAGTGAAATTTCGCGTAAGCTTAAGGTATTGGCTCGCGAATTAAATGTTTGTGTAGTCGCGTTGTCGCAATTATCTCGTTCGGTAGAAGCACGGCAAGATAAGCGACCTCTTTTATCTGACTTAAGAGAGACTGGGCAAATTGAGCAAGATGCGGATGTCATTATGCTTATGTATCGTGAGGATTATTATGATAAGGAAACGGTGCAGAAAGAGATGACGGAGATTCATGTGGCGAAGCACCGGAATGGGCCTGTTGGTAGTTTTAAGCTGAGATTTTTGAAGGAGTTTGGGCGGTTTGTGGAGGTTGGATGATAAAATAGAAGAAGGTATATAAAAAAGTAAAGGAGTGGTTACAGATGACAAAAGTGGGTCGTTTATATGAACAGGAGAAGCAAGAAGAAATTGATAAAGCACTTTCGGCAGCTGGAATGCTCTTTAAAGGAATGAGTGTAGAAGAAATAGCTGAAAAATTAGATGTAACAATTGAAAAGGTGAAAGAATGGGAGAAGCGTTTATCCGATTAAAAGGGGTGATATTCAGTGTTGCTCTTTTTTTTATTATCCATGACATAATATGACAAATTTTGGGTGGGTTATTTGCTAAGATAGGCTTGGAAATCTTACATTATAGTTAATAGGGGGATTTGAAATGTTAAAAAAACTAGGGGTATTGGTTTTAGGAAGTGCTGTAGCATTAAGTTTAGTGGCATGTGATGATGCTACTAAGGAAGCTTCTAATGAGAAAAAAGAAGAGCCGAAGCAAGAAACGAAGAAAGAAAATAAAGAAAATAAAGAAAGTAAAAAGAAAATTTCAGCAGCTGACGTAGAAGCTATTAAAGTAGGTGATTCTTTAACTGGTGCGGGTGGGGAGAAATACGAAGATGTGGTCGCAAAGTTTGGAGAGCCGGATAATAAAGCGGAGTCTCAAGCTGGGGATATTAAAATGATTATTGCTAGCTGGACAAAGAATATTAATGGTGACCTTGGAGCGAATTTTAATGTTACATTTACTGAAAAAGATGGGCAAAAACTTGCTACGAGTAAAGCACAAATGGGAATGAAATAAAGGAAGGATAGGGGATTCAAAATGAAACGTACAACAGAATTTGTATTAGGACTTATTGGTGGTATTTTCGGTATTTTATGTGCATTTATTGCTTTATTTATAGGTGGAGTCGCTTCTGCTATGGAGGCAGAAGGAGCGAGTAATGTAATTGGTTTAGGTTGGGCAGCGGTCGCATTATCAATTCTAGGTATCGTTGGATCAGTTATGGTAAAAAGTAAAGCAAAAGTGGGCGGGGCTATGATGACAATTGCTGCAATTGGAGGATTCATTTGTATTTCTTTCATTTATATTTTACCTGCAGTTTTACTATTAATCGGTGGGCTAATGGGAATGTTTCGTAAAGAGAAAGTGGCAGTGTCTGCATAAATCAACATGTTAAAAATAGCCGACTATTATATAATAGTCGGCTATTTTTATAAGGAGAAGTTGTTAGGTTTAATACGCAAATTTTTTGATTTGCTCTTGAATATCCTCCTTATTTCCCCATAAAGAAGGATTTTCTCTCTGCAGTAATCCATTGCTCCAAGTCGTCTTGGCTACGTCGGACAAGTCGATTTACTAAAACGTCATGCCATACATAATCCTCAAGTAAGTATATATGAACGGGGTCATCTGTATAAAAAGCAATATTACGCTCTTCAATTGATGGTCCATAAATCATCTCTTTAGAATCTATCGATACAATAAACCAATGTTCTGTAGAGAGGGTTTCTGTATAAGGTGTGATACGATGAGCTTCTAGATTTTTAATTGGATTTTCAACATGTAAGGTAATACCTTGTACTGAAACTTTATCAGCTACCTCACATAGTTCCTCTTTTAACGCTTCATACATCTCATCCCACATTGAAATGACAATACGTTGTTCTGCTTTTTTTATTAATGCCTGACAATAGCTAATGATTGTTTGATTGTCTTTTAAAGTAATCACTCGATTATCCGTTTTTTCCTCGGAAGTTTCTAGTTTTTTTAATGAATCACTTATTCCTTCATAAGTAGACTGCCATTCTGTTTGCGCCTTCTGTAAAAAGATTTCAACAGGTAGAGGTGAATAGCGAGTGGTGTCATTTATTTCTTCCTTCATGACAATTCCTTTTTCTACAAGGTTACCTAAAATCTCATAAATTCGCGCTCTTGGGACACCCGAATCCTTACTCACTTGATAGGCTGTGACAGGCCCCTGTTTAACAAGAGATACATAAGATTTAGCTTCATATTCATTGAAACCAATTTTTTTGAGCTGTTGTACTATGTAGTCCACTTTTTTCGTCCTCCGATGTTTGCATTTATCCCGCTTTAACGGGCAGTAAGACCCCCACCTCAAAATTCAGCGGAAGCAAAGAAGTTAGGTGGGAATCAACTGCCCGTAAAAGCCCGATTGGTTCAACTAATAATCAGTGGGGGATGAACACCCCCCCCACTGATTAAAGTTTCACTTTATATTTCAACGTTACAATAACTCTTTACATTTAGCAAATTGATAGTTACTATTACAATAGTGACTAAAGGGGAGGCTACTAGTATGGATTTTTATTTAGACCCATCTGTATTAATGATTTTGATTGTTTTTGGATTTGTAGCTGCATTTATTGATTCAGTTGTAGGTGGTGGTGGACTCATTGCTTTACCAGCTTTATTATTTACAGGATTGAATCCAGCAAGTGCAGTAGCCACGAATAAATTAGCATCGACAATGGGGAGTGCAACTAGTAATATTGTGTTTTATCGTTCTGGTAATCTTGATTTGAAATCGGCTTTTAAATTATTTCCAATCACTTTTATAGGTTCCATAATAGGGGCATGGACCGTTCATTTAATGAATCCAGAAGTACTGAAGCCATTAATGCTGATCATGCTTGGTGTGGTCGCTATTTATACGATATTCAAGAAGGATTGGGGAAGTATTTCCACTCATAAAAAATTGTCTGGTCGACACGTCATTATTTTTACCTTTTTTATTTTTGCTATTGGTTTTTATGATGGATTTCTAGGTCCTGGTACAGGTTCATTTTTAATGTTTTCTCTTTTATTTATTGGGTATGATTTTTTAAAAGCAGCAGGTACTGCGAAGTTTCTTAATTTAGGAAGTAACGTTGGTGCATTGTTGATGTTTATGTATGTAGGGCAAGTAAACTATGTGTATGGTTTTATAATGGGAGTTGCTCAAATTGCTGGAGGAATCGCCGGCTCCAGATTTGCTATAAAAAAAGGAAGCGGGTATGTTCGTGCCCTTTTCATTACAGTAACTTGTTTATTGTTAGCGAAAAATCTGTATGACTATATTCAGTAAGTAATTAAAGAACGTAGAAAAGGTTAAATACGCAGATTACATAAAATATAAGAAGACACTAGGGAGAAAATTCTTTTTAACGTTTTTTAGATGCTACCTTATTTGAAGATAGCATCTAAAAAGAAAATCTAATTGAAGAGAATGAAAATAATATAAACTCATATTTTCTATATAAAATTTCATTTGTTTTGTTTACATAATATCTTTACAATCATTTGATAAAATATATGTAACTGCATATTGTGAGGGTGGGTGGTTATCCCTTCTTTCCATTTGGAAGGAAAGGGGGTGATAATATGGAGTTTTTGTTTGACCTTGTAAAAGAATTTGTAAAAGCGACTGTACGTGAAGTTTCAGCGTATTTTTTGCGGAAGCAACTTCTGGGTAAGGACAACAAAAAACCCACTCCG
>NZ_QPEL01000121.1:0-4703 GCF_008368965.1 Bacillus sp. AY2-1
ATATCTTCAAATCAAAGCTTCACTCATTTTCTTGCAAATTTCTATACTGGTACAATTGATTTTGCGACTTTCTCAACAGTTCTTCAAACGTTTTTCCTTCTACTGGATAGCTAGCTGCTCCAAATAAAAGAGTGACACTGAGTAAATCACCTTCTATTTCACTTTCAATATTTTTCATTAATCTGTTTGTTATTGTTGATGTTTCATGACCATTATCAATTGCTACAATAACATACTTATTTTCATCCCACTTTGTAACAACATCTCCCTTCCGAATTGACTTTACAATGGTACTCTCTAATTTTTGTACTAACACTCCCAATTTTTTTTCTTGCAACGTGTCTTTTAATCCTTCCCATTCTTTTACAGAAAGAATGTAAACTGTAATATTACGGGAAGCTCTTTCAGATAAAGCGGCTACTTTCCCAAAAAAATCAACAACAAAATCGTTGCTTGCCATTCCTCCTACTTCTTCATTCATACGCTTGTTCGCTCTTTTATCGTACCAATGTCCAAAATAATAACTTAGTATCATTTGCAATATATAAATAATAAAGACGGTATAAAATGATCGTGAATCCAGTTTTGCAATTACATCCTGAAGTGCAATCCATTCTGTAACTGCCACTGTATTTCCAAGTAATAATCCACTAATTTTCCCTTTATGTTTCATACTTCTCCCCCTTTTATACCAATATATGTTTCTATATCAATAATGTTTTTCTACCAAATAAAAAATGTACATATCCAATGTACATTTCTGCTTAAGCTTGTATACCTTTTCTACTCTATTTCATATATATAATATATAACTTTTATAGAAAGGAGTAATCTATATGCTACAAAAAGAGAATCTATCAGATGCTATGCGGTTACTAGCTGGTTTTCTATTATCATTAAAATTATTATTTACCTCTTTCGGCATACACTTTATTACAAACGATCAAATTGACGCTATTGTTAATGTTGTTTCATTTTTATTTATTCTATACTTTGGCTACAAAAATAACTATGTAGGAAAAAAAGGAATGGAGCAAAAGAAAATACTCAAAAAACACAACCTTCACTAAAAAAAGGAACCTTTTGTACAGGTTCCTTTTTATTATTGACGCACAACAACTTCATTTGTTTGCAGTGGACCATATGATATCTCTTTATCTTGAAATGTATATGTAGCCTGAAAGAATGCTTGTTTAAGAGCTTTATCTTTATTAGCTTTTATTTTACAACGTAGTTCCACCTTTTCATTCGGTAACAAATCATCAATTCGCCACCTTACAAGCTGGAATAAAAACTCACTTATCCCCTTATCAACTTTTAAAGAATTAGGAATATAAGCAAAGTAATCTCGAATCATATGACTTACAACAACTCTCGAAATCATTTCTACCCCTTTATTTTCCACTTCAATTCTCATAATAAGTATGTCGTTTACATCGTAGGTCAATTCATACGAAAATTGTTCTGTATACATACTACCAATTTTTAATGTAACGGCTACTTGAGGAAATTCATTTTCCTTTTTCGATCCGTCAATCCACAATACTGGTTGTAGCGGTATTGAATACTTTCCTGTATCCGAAATTCGTCCCCATATTTTCATAATATATATTCACCTCATTTCAGATGTATCATACACACAATGAATTCCCCAAATTACTAAAGCTTACTACAAGCAATGTTTAATATTTCTCTTCCTTTTATCCTATTCGACAATATGAAGAAAAAACCATTTTTCATCTATTAACAGAAGGTGTTCTTAATGAAATTTTTTTACAATTTACTTTATGGCAATATTCAATATGGCTCACTCGTTCTCTACTCATACGAAAGAATATTTTGACGGAAGAAAAAGTTTGCCTTATAGTCAAATTTGACTATTTTATGGGGCTCACTCGTTCTCTACTCATACGAAAGAATATTTTGACGGAAGAAAAAGTTTGCCTTATAGTCAAATTTGACTATAATATTCTTTATGGCATATCAGTGCACTTATGGAAAAGAAATTAAAATCACCTATACATTTAAATTTTTTATCCACTGCACTCAAAACTTAATATAGTTTACTTATTTCTAAAGGAGGGTTATATTTGGAAACTCAACCATTAAAAAAAGACGCCAACAAGACAAAATTTGTTGTTGCTGGTTTACTGCTTGGTATATTAATGGCCGCAATGGACAATACAATCGTTGCAACCGCAATGGCAACAATTGTTGGAGACTTAGGAGGATTTGATAAGTTTGTTTGGGTCACATCAGCTTATATGGTAGCAACAATGGCAGGGATGCCTATCTTCGGGAAACTTTCTGATATGTACGGGCGGAAACGTTTTTATATTGGTGGCCTCATTCTTTTCTTATTCGGTTCTGCGCTCTGCGGAACAGCTTCAAGTATTGAGCAATTAAGTATTTATAGAGCTATTCAAGGTATCGGTGGTGGTGCCCTTATGCCTATCGCCTTCACAATTCTATTCAAGGTATCGGTGGTGGTGCCCTTATGCCTATCGCCTTCACAATTATGTACGATATCTTCCCACCAGAAAAACGTGGGAAGATGACAGGACTATTCGGTGCTGTTTTCGGGACCTCTAGTGTATTCGGTCCTTTATTAGGCGCTTATATTACAGACTATATAAGTTGGCATTGGGTCTTCTATATCAATATTCCATTAGGACTTATCTCCTTTTTCTTCATTACTAAATACTACAGTGAGTCTCTAGAATTTAGAAAACAAAAAATTGATTGGGCTGGTGCTATTACACTTGTCATAAGTATCGTTTGCTTAATGTTCGCATTAGAACTTGGTGGTAAGGAATATGCCTGGAATTCCACTGTAATTATTGGCTTATTTACAACAGTAGTTATTACGCTTATTATTTTCTTCTTTGTAGAACGAAAAGCAACCGAGCCTATTATTTCGTTCCATCTATTTAAAAAACCTTTATTCGCAGCTAGTCAAGGAGTTGCCTTTTTCTATGGTGCCGCTTTTATTATCTGTACAGTTTATATTCCAATCTTCATTCAAGGCGTTCTTGGAGGTTCCGCCTCTAATGCCGGATTAATTTTAACACCAATGATGGTTGGTTCTGTAATTGGAAGTCAAACAGGAGGACAATTAGCTTCTCGAACAAGCTATCGTAACATTATGATGGTATCTGGCGTCTTCTTCGTTCTTGGTATTTATTTATTAAGTACTTTAACAATGGATACACCTCGTTTACTCGTAACACTATTTATGATTCTCGCTGGGCTTGGTGTTGGCTTCTCATTCTCAGTATTAAGTATGTCTTCTATTCACAAATTAGAAATGCGAGACCGTGGTTCGGCAACATCAACAAACTCATTCTTCCGATCACTCGGTATGACTCTTGGTGTAACGATTTTCGGTACAATTCAAAATCATATTTTTACAGATAAACTAAACTCTGTGTTCCCCCCTGAACTAGCAAAATTAGCTCCAAAAGGTGGAGACACAAGTTTCTTATTATCGCCAGGCGCTACCGCAAAAATTCCTGCTGAAATATTAGCGGGTATTAAAGAAGCTCTCGCTACATCTATTGCGAACACATTCTTCTGGGCACTTATTCCGGCTGTACTAAGTATTATTTGTATTTTACTTATGGGAAATGAACGCCTCTTTACAGGCCCTAAAAAGAAAGAAAAACAAAAGCAAGTCAGTTAATATAAAAAAGAAGCGGCATATCCCTTTATGAAAAAGGATATGCCGTTTATAATATGTATAAAGTTAATCTTTAATCAGTGGCGGTTTTGTTCATCCCCCACTAATTGAACCAATCGGGCTTTTACGGACAGCCCGCCCCCCCCCCAACTTCTTTTGGTCCGCCGAATTTTTTTGTGGGGGTCTTTCCTCCCCTTTAGTCCATCCCCCACTGATTATTAATTGAACCAATCGGGCTTTTACGGACAGCCCGCCCCCCACCTAACTTCTTTGGTTCCGCTGAATTTTTGGATGGGTGTCTTACTGCCCGTTAATGCCGGATAAAGTTTTTATATACAGGAGTTGAGACAGCATGAGCATGAAATTAGTCATTCTCGGCTTGCTACTCGAAGGAGATAAACATCCATATGAAGTGCAGCATATTATGAAAGAACGACAAATGGATTGTTACATTAAATATGCTAAAGGATCACTTTATTACGCCTTCGAGCAATTAGAAAAGCAAGGCGCAATTCATATTACAAATGTAATTAGAGACACAAATCGACCTGACAAAACGATTTTTCATATAACAGAAGAAGGCAAAAAACTATTCCACTATTAAAACAATTCAAACAAATTAAAAAAATAAATAAAAACACAAATCCACCTGACAAAACGATTTTTCATATAACAGAAGAAGGCAAAAAACTATTCCACACTTTACTATTAAAACAATTCGAAGCAAAAAACCAAATATATAAACCTATTTATTCAGCCTTATCTTTCGCTCACTTTAGCAATGATCACGAATTAGTTCCTATTTTAGAAAAAAAGAAAAACGATACTCTTCAATATTTATATACTATGCAAACGATATATGATTGTAATAAAGGAAAAGTTCCACGTGCACAACTATATATTTTACAAAGTGTAATTGAGCATATTACAGTTGAACTACAATGGCTAAACACCCTCCTTAAAGATGCTATAGCAGGCCGGCTTTCAGAAGTTGCTATAGATGAAAATTGAGCTATGAAAGAAG
>NZ_QPEL01000122.1:0-1934 GCF_008368965.1 Bacillus sp. AY2-1
GAAAAAAATTTGTGATTTTATAAAAAATAAGGTACATCGAAGTATAAAAATTTTTTCTACTTGTAAAGGGAAATTTTAATTTAGCAATTGTATAACATGAGACATAATTTTTATAAAAGAAGATGATAAAACAGTTGTAAGTTGTATTGAAGCTAAACATTATAAAAGCTACTTATGTATTTAATCAGTAGTTTTTTGTATTTCGTCCTTCGTTTTCTGTAACTGATTCCATGTTTTTGACGCTCTATCTTGTAAGTGCTTACATAGGCGGAAACATCTTATACAATGAAGGTGTTAAATCAAAAGAGGTGACCAAAATGAACATAAAAAAAGTAAATTTAGCGAATAGCATTGAAATAGAAAGAGGAGGCGGAAAGGTATGAAAAAATCAACTGTTAATCCATGGTTTGTTGTTCTTGGCACAGTTATAGTACAGATGGGGCTTGGAACGATATATACATGGAGTTTATTCAATCAGCCTTTAGTTAGTAAATATGGTTGGAGTCTTAACGCTGTTGCGATAACTTTCTCAATTACTAGTCTTTCTTTAGCATTTTCAACTTTATTTGCGAGTAAATTGCAAGAAAAATGGGGACTTCGTAAACTTATTATGATAGCTGGATTAGCATTAGGACTAGGATTAATACTTAGTTCACAAGCGTCCTCATTAATATTGCTTTATGTACTAGCAGGAGTTGTTGTAGGTTATGCAGATGGTACAGCATATATCACTTCACTATCAAATTTAATAAAGTGGTTTCCGGAGCGTAAAGGTTTAATTGCTGGTATTTCTGTCTCTGCATATGGTTCAGGTAGCTTAATTTTTAAATATGTTAACGCACAGTTGATTGAATCAGTTGGTGTATCGCAAGCATTTATATACTGGGGTTTAATTGTTACAGCTATGATTGTAATTGGCGCTTGTTTAATCCATCAAGCCGCAGATCAAGGAGCAGTTCATGAAACAAAAACTAAGGAATACACAACGAAAGAAATGTTAGGCACAAAACAAGTATACTTATTATTTATAATGTTATTTACATCATGTATGAGTGGCTTATACTTAATTGGTATGGTAAAAGACATTGGTGTTCAACTTGTGGGACTTAGCGCAGCAACAGCAGCTAATGCGGTGGCTATGGTTGCAATCTTTAATACATTAGGTCGTATTATTTTAGGACCGTTATCGGATAAAATTGGTCGTTTAAAAATCGTTACTGGTACTTTTGTTGTTATGGCGAGTTCAGTTTTAGTTCTAAGTTTTGTAGATTTAAATTATGGTATTTACTTCGTATGTGTAGCAAGTGTAGCGTTTTGCTTTGGTGGAAATATCACTATTTTCCCAGCTATTGTTGGTGATTTCTTCGGTATGAAAAACCATAGTAAGAACTATGGAATTGTGTATCAAGGATTTGGATTTGGGGCGCTTGCAGGTTCCTTTATCGGTGCACTTCTGGGTGGATTCAAACCAACGTTCATGGTGATTGGTGTATTATGTGTCGTGTCATTCATTATCGCAATTTTAATTCAAGCACCTAAACATAAAAAAGAACAAGAAGAAGAGTATCGCAGCGTAGCATAAGTATATAAATCTTCTATAACACTATGATTACGAAAAAGCATCCTATTCTATTAATTAGGATGCTTTTTTTATGAGTTATTTTAACAAGGTTAAATTACTTTTTGGATTTTTATAGATGTAAAAGTGAGTGAAGTACTTATTTGGATTATATTGGAATATAATAAATTAATACATCGCATTCAAAATATATATTAAATCTTAAATAATAAAGAAGACATTCATTAGTATTTGCAAGATTTGTTTTCAGAAAAATATTGAGAAAATATATACTTGAGTTTTTCATAAAGCGTTGTAAATGAACGTAGCTCTAGTTTATCTTCTTCAATTTTAAAAAGAGGAGTTTGAATTTTAT
>NZ_QPEL01000123.1:0-47773 GCF_008368965.1 Bacillus sp. AY2-1
ATGTCGTTATCAAGTATGATTCTAATTGATAATGATATTCAATTCAAGAGTATATTTCAGAATTTTTTTATCAAATAAAATTTTTCTTTTTTTCTTTCTTTTCTTTAATCTAGTTAAAAGTACACTAGAAAAATTCTTGTTTTCAAACTAATTACCTACTTTTATTAATCCATTTTTTGATGGATTAATAAAAAGGTACACCAAATGAGGTATACCTTTCCCTATGATATGTTTACATAATACTATTATATGCATCAATCTATATAGCTGTTTGTTTTTGTAACAAATTCAAATCTCTCCAACAATACGCTGTTTCTTCTACCTTTACTCTCTCTAAAAATTTCGTATCAATTTTTTCAGGGTTGAATTTTTCATAAAACTTTTTAGAAGGATTATTCGTAACGACCCAAACTAAAAGAGATTGCATATCATTCTTTACACATTCTGATAGTAACGCTTGAAATAACTTTTGGCCTATTTTCAATCCTTGATACTGTTGTAAAAGATAGATTGCATATAATTCCCCATCACAATTATATGCACCGCTTCTTTCAACTCCCCCATCAATAAATCCGACTATCGTTCCATTTAACGTCTCTGCTACAAATCTATATTGGCATGTATCTTCTTGTTGAAAAATGTTTTCCCATTGTTTTTCTCGTTGCTCATATGTTATATTTTCTAAAAATTCGTCAGCAAATATACCTTTATACGTTGTTTTCCAGCTATCAACATGCACCTTTGCTATACCTCGTATATCATCTTTTATAGCTCTTCTAATATGTATTTCCATCATTTCTCCCCCTTGTTATTCATCATTATATCAATTTATTTCCTTAAAAATCCAAATAAAAAGAGTGAATTCACTTCACTCTTTTTTATCACAATTATCTACTTTCCACTTCAACTGAAACTACTCGATCAATCTCTTTCAGGGAACTATATAACTCTGTTGTATATAAATCTTCTGGAGCTAAAATAACCATTTCCAATTGCTGAAATGCTCCACTATCTATATCTTTAATTTTCACGCGTTTCACATGCATGCCTAAATTTTTAATTTGCTTAAATATACCATCTAACTCATGATGCTCTTTAACAGTAATTTTTATAGATAAATCCTTTTGTCTTAATGAATACGGTCCTGCAATTTTCACAAGTTGCGGAAGTACATTAATCGCTAAAATAATTAAAACCATAGCAACTGTCGCTTGTAAATAAAATCCCGCACCAATTGCGATCCCTAAAGCTGAAGCAGCCCACACCATAGAAGCTGTTGTTAATCCAGAAATAACATCATTACTTCTTCGTAAAATGACACCTGCGCCAAGAAAACCAATTCCACTAACAATTTGAGCGGCCAGTCGCATCGGATCCATATTTGTATGTCCTGGAACAGAATATACATGCACAGATTCAATTGAAACCATCGTAATTAAACAACTTGCTACAGAAATAACCATACTTGTTTTCACACCAAGTGGTTTATTCTTTAGCTGCCTATCTATCCCGATGAATAATCCTAAAAAGAGTGCTAAACCTAATTTGAGTAAAAATTCATATGACATATTTCCATTCTCCTTACTTTACAATGTTTCCCTTAGAATAACTCACTATAACTCTTTTATGATATCAATTCCAGTCTTTTCTATTCATTTAACGTAAAAAACCGAAAAAACATTTATAACGATGTTTCTCCGGCTTTTTATTACACTTTAGATTCTTCTTTATTTCTGATCTTTAATCTTAATTTCTGCATCTTTGTAGAATGCTAATTTACTGTCATTATACTCTTTTGTAAATTTGTTAAACTGCTCTTTCGACTTTTGTGCTTCCACATTTAATTCATTAACAGTTTTAACTTTTTCACCGATTTCTTTTAATTTCGTTTCTTTTACTTTTAATTTTTCATACAGTTCTTTTTCAGTCGCTAACACTTTCGTGTAATTTTCATTCATCTTTTTGAATGCATCATAACGGTTTTTATACGACTCTTCTACTGCTTTTGCTTGTTTTTGTAACTTCTTATCTTCAATCTTCTCTATATTACTTTGAACAGATTTTGTTTCCTTCTGTGCTTTTTCTAACATTTCTTTTTCACTTTTCAATACTTTTTCACGATCATCTACATTTGCAGTAGCTTGCTCTATTTTCTTTACAACTGCTTCATTATGATCTTTACCTTCTTGCAAAATTTGAGCATATAATTCTTGCCCTTGTTTCTCTAACTGCTCTAATTTTTTTGCTTCATCCACTAAAGATTTTTCTTGTGTTGCTGCTGTTTCAAAAGCTGTATATAGATTTTCTTCTGGCTTTTCACCGAAACAACCTGTTAAAAGTCCTACTGATAATACTCCTACTACTGCTACTTTTCCATACTTCAACGTTCATTCCTCCATTACATACGGTTATCATGCCAGAGGTTCACTGGGAAGTGATTCTCTTCATGATAAGCTTCAAACTCATAACCCTTTTCTTTTAGCCCCTTTAAAATTGCTGGCACAGCAGCAACTGATTGCGGGTGAATATCATGCATTAAAATTACTTCTTGTGGTTTTGTTGCGTTTGTTAATACATTTTGAGCAATTTGTGCTGCAGCTGCATCAATTGGCATTTTATTGTATTTCCAATCTGATGAATCAATTGTCCAATCCCATACTTTAAATCCGCTTTCTACCACTTTATTTCGAAGACCTTCATTCAATCCAGGCATCGAACCATATGGAGGACGTGTTAATTTAGGTGATTTCCCAATAATATTAGCGATTAAACCTTGATCTTCTTTCATCTCATTTACATACTCGCCATTTTTATATAACTTTGCGAAATTATGTGTCATACTATGCATGCCTACATAATGACCCTCAGCATTTTCACGTTTCACTAAATCAGGAAATTCTTTGACATTCGCTCCAATTAAAAAGAACGTCGCCTTCGCATCATGTTGTTTTAGCGTATTTAATAATTCAGCCGTATATTTCCCTGGCCCATCGTCAAATGTAAGATAAGCAACTTTTCTTTCTTTTCCATTAAAACGACTTGGTGCCGTTTTATTCATTTCAACTTTCGGCTGTTCACTTGCAAGCTGCACTACATTTTCTTGTTTCGCAACAGCTTTTGCTGGTGAAGTAATTGATTGGAACATGTAATACCCAATAGCTACTGCGGCAATCGCTATTAAAACGACTACTATTTGTTTAATTTTTAAAGCTTTTTCCATTCTATCGAATTCCTCTCCCTATTAATCTTATATATAAATCGCCCAATATAATTATACATCTATTTATTTTTATTTCACCATGTAAACAGATTTTTTTGTATTATACTGGGAGTTTTATCAAAAGTATTGTTCCATGTGCTTATAAGACTCAACGTATCTCCATGAAGATCCACCATTTTTTGACGATAGCTAAACCATATTTTCACCTATTACATAATTATTAATCTGGCAAAATAGCTGGTCAATATATGATAAATGATCTTTCGCAATTACTATCTCTTCATCTTTCACCTTAATCGCTTCAATGTGTATGAATATGTAATTGCATTTTGAACAGTCTTTCTTTAACCTGTTTCAATTTCCACCAATTCAATTGTTCTATAAATAGTGATAAATTGAATTTCCTTTCCTTCAACTTTAGGAGCTAATTTCCAAATAGTCCCCTCTAGTATATCGTATAATTACACCTTTTGTTTATATAAATTAAAATGATTTTAGTATAATTTTTCTAGAACAAAAAAACGTTATTAAAAAGTTGCTAATCCACTTCAAAAAAAAGATTGGCAAAAGCCAATCTTTTTTTATTATTCGTTTCGAACTGATTTTGGCGTTACACCTAAATGATCATTTAATTTTTTTGAAATATCTTTTATATTTTTTTCATTTGGAATGTAATAATAAATACCACCGATACGTTTATCTGTACCTTCTATTTGCATTTTTTCCATTTCCAAATTAGTTCCTGCCATATTTTTTGTAATGGCAAGCATATCGTCAAATGTTAAGTTCGTTTTCATGTTTTTATCAACCGCATCTAGTAAAGAGCCCATTTTGCTAATTGATTGAACAGACATCGCTTTTTTGGCAATTGCTTCTATTACAAGTTGCTGTCTCTGTCCACGCATTGCGTCACTATCAATTTTACGCGTTCTTGCAAGTGCAAGTGCTTGTTCTCCATTTAAATGTTGGTAACCTTTTTCTAAATGGATCATACCAGCTTGGTCTTTACTATCTTGTTCAGTGAAAGTAACTGGTACATCAATATCAATACCACCAATTGAATCGACAATTTGTACGAATGATTCAAAGTTAAACTTCACATAATAATCAACAGGGACATTTAAAAATCTTTCCACTGTATCGCGTGTGCTTTCTACGCCACCAAATACGTGAGCATGAGTAATTTTATCTAATTTTTTTCTAGTTGGAATATAAACACGTGAATCACGTGGAATACTTACTAGCTTAACAGACTTATCATCTTTATTAATTGTTGCTAATAAAAGTGCATCTGTTCGAACTGCTTCGCCATATTGGCTTTTTCTCATTTCACTTCCATCTACACCCATGATTAATATTGAAATATTATCCTTTAAAGGTTCAACTTCTTTATCACGCTTTGATGACTTTTCAATTTTTGCATATGCATCATTTACAACTGCTTTTGCTTTATTATATATAAACGAACCATATCCTACTCCTCCAAAAATAAGTAGGAAAAATGGAATTAATATGAACCATTTTATTGACTTTCTTTTAGAACGCTTTTTATTACTTCTCGTATTTTGTTCTAATTCAGAGCTCATACCCATTCGCCTCTCTTTCTCTTTACCAAGTATAATGTAAGTCTATTTATCTTCATATTGAATTTCCTTTCATTAACCTTACAATTTTGTAAGGTTACTACTTAAACCCAATATGTATTCCATTTCACATTATACTCTCGTACTTATTTTTGGCAAGTCACTATTTACCAATTTCAAAAATTTAGCACTTCGCAACATGCAAATTTATAAATTCATTAACTCTTTCATTTTAAATTAGGATATCTTTTTCCAGATAAACGATATGAATAAAGAGTCCAGCTAATAATAAAACCTCTATGAATACAGTATATTTCACGTTATTATTTCTCAAACGGCGTATACATGCTTTTCTTCCCCTGATTATCAATAAAAGCCGACTTTGCTTTTATTTTCGTTTTTTCTACTTCCATGTCTTCATTTGAGAAGTTCACAATGATTTTAATATCTTTTCCATAAGAAACAGATTGTACTAGCTTATCTTCTGACAAATACGCAAAATTCGTCATCTCTTCTTTTACTGCTTTTTCATGAACTTCATTCCAAACTTTTAGATGCTCTGTAATTTCTTTTTTATGTTTATTCCACTCTACTTCATCTAAATGGTACAACGGAGGAACATTATACAATAATTCAGACAGCATTCGATTTCCAACTTCATCTTTTACCTTTAAACTTCCCCATTCCCAATGATGCGTTGTAATAACGGAATCATTGTATACTAATTTATATAATGGTACCGAATATACTGGATTTAAATATACTTGTTTATATTCTTCTTTCAATGGTACTTGTTTTGCATATTTTTCGGGAACATTTTGATTTGGTGACCAATATCCACCGACATAATACGGACTTGTTTTATTTTTCCGCATATCTTCATCGTCCCATTTAATAACAGGTGTTTCAATTCCGTGTGCAAATGCAATCGTACTACTAGCAAAATCATTTCCACCTTCAGAACCAACGACCATACCCTTTTCTTGTGCAATGTAGTCCATTCGTTTTAAACGTGCTTTTAAATCTTGCTCTTGTGTCGTTATATGTTTCGCTGAATAGTCATCGTAAATTTCACCTGTCGCATCACAATCAATAAACCATGAATTATATTTAGGACCATTTTGTAATATATCATTCATGCGTTCCTTTACACTAGGCAGCGATAAAGTCGGGTTTAACTTGCGACCTCTGCCTAAAAAGCCTTGCACCTTTTCTCCGTTTTTCTTCGTTACAGTAGCCTCTTCGTATAATGATGGGTCATTAAAGGATGCTGTGTTCCAATTTTTATCACTTTTTTCGTGAATGGAATGATATGAATCATACGGACCAACTAAATACCCCATTTCCTTCGCTTTTGCCACGAAATTCGGTTGCATAAATCCTTGTTCCCAGTTCGGCAGACCAATCCACGCTTTTTCTATTCCGGCCTCTGTCATTTCCTTTAGTATGTCCGTTCCATCTGCATTACCCCATTTACTTACCTCTTCAACCGCATCGCCAAGTAGCGACTTTAATAAATGCTTATTTAAGCTATACAATTCTGTATTCGTTAAGTGACCTACACCTTTCTTTAATAGCACACTAGCTTCCTGGTCAACGTTTTGAAAAATATCCTCTTTATAAAATTCCTTCATGGATAATACTTCGTTTATATAACGTAAAATAACATTTTTTTGATACTTATCAATGAAATCTTGTTTACTTACTTGATCTAATACATTCAGTTCCCCAGGCTCTGAACTATTCTTTTGAATAAGTTCTTTTATATGACTAAACAGCGGGCTATTTATTTGCTCCCTTAGTTTTGGCCAATTTATATTATTTTCTGATAAACCATTTTGATTCCAAAAATAAAAATGCGCCGCTCCATATAACTTTTCGATTTCTTTATTTTTTCTAGCCTTTTCTTGTAATGTTTTAAATTCACCTTTTCGAACAATATCATCCTTATACAGTTTAGCAATGCTTACCGCATCATTATTTGTCACATATAATTGAAATCCATATGTTTTATTTTTATTTATGCTCGGAAATTCATGTGTAAAATCAAATCCTATTTTCGGATCCGAATGAAATTTCAATTCATTATTAAACATATTGTTTGCAATATATACAATTGAATATTTCGAACCATTTAATGCGAAAAACTTCATAGAAAATGATTCAGCAAATGAATATGCATCATCCTTTAAAAACTTCTTCCAATTCTCATCATTGCTCGGAATTTGCTTACCCTCCCATAACGGAAGTGTATAATTTTCAGCTTCTACTTTCGGCCATGTAAAACTTTCTGCACCAGTCGATTCCACTTCAATGTTTAAGTGGTCTTTTTTCTTTTCTAATTTTATTTTTACTTTTTGATCTGGATATTCCCACGATGTACGATCCTTTTCTTTTTTTACATTCGATACCTTCATTTTCGGTAGGGGTTGTGATGCCTGTTCCTTTACACCGTCATGTTCTACAGTTACTGTGAATGTTTCTGGATTTACATCATAAGTAAAATCTTTATACGTCGCTTTCTTTATTTTAGACTCTTGTACAGCATTACTACCTTTTACGTCACAACCGACTAAAGTCGAAAATGGCATAGTTGTTAGAAGACATATCGCTATCATTTTTTTCATCCTCTGCACCTCCACCAATGAATATACAGGTGGTTTGTTACAGAAATGTGGCAAAAAATAATAGAGCTAGCATTTTGCTAGCTCTATTTGGAGTATTAAAAGTTGATATGAACAACTATAATTCGCTTAGAAGATATGTAATACAGTAACTGCATTTTTTCTCAACAATTATGAAACTAAACAAATCAAAATTTTAACAAGCATTCTTTAACTGAAAAAATAAGTGTATACAATGTATCCTAAAAGTAGTACTAAAATGATTATCCCTGTACCTTTCCAATTCATACCGCCGGCTATATCAACTAGACTACCTGCTTCCGCTCTATTGAGTCCGTCATGTAAAGAACCCGTAGGATTACTTTTTAATTCACTTTGTCTCATACGCTCTCTTTTTTCTTCTGGTGACTCTTTATTCATTTAATCACCTCCAAAATGAATGCACTCTTTACTTACATTATTCAAAATCAACATTTGTTTTATATTTTTTTCCGAAAAAACCCAATTTAAAATAGGTTTGCAACGTAAAGAAAGCTAGCCATGCCAGCTTTCTTTATAATCCAATATGCTCTTCCTTATTTACAATAATACCTTTATGGTCGATTTCAAGCTCACATACTTTCATATCTGTAAATACTCTCGCTAATTGCTCAGCGATTTCTTGACGTTTCTCATATGGCGTTAATATAAAAATAGATGGTCCCGCACCGCTAAGTGCTGTGCCGTACGCACCAAATTCTTTTGCGCATTTACGAATAGATGGTAATAACGGTACGAGTTCTAAACGATATGGCTCGTGAAAATGGTCTCTCTCCATCATTTCACCTACAACTTCCCACCGCTTTTGACATAATGCAGCTACTAATACGTTACTTATCGCACTAGCTTTAACTGCCTCATGAAACGGAAACATCTTTGGTAATACAGATCGACTTTCATCTGTATTTAATTCTTCATTCGGAATAAGAGAAATTACCCCTAATTCCTTGCTCTCAATTCTTACGACGGAAATATCCTTTCCATCAAGTGCTCCGATTACAGTTCCACCTAATATAGAAGCAGCAACATTATCAGGATGTCCTTCAAAATTTGTAGCAATTTGAACTTTTTGATCAGCAGTTAAGTTCAAATCACCTAGTTGATTCGCAACCTCTATCCCAGCTACAATCGCTGATGCACTACTTCCTAGCCCTCTCGTTAATGGGATATTGCTAGTAACTTCTATTATATGGGGTGATATAGAAGGACATACTTTACATGCCGTGCTAACGATTAAATTTTTATCGTCTGTCGGAATTGATTCTTCAAAGGAATGGATTACTTGCCACTTATCAGCTTTTTCTTTAACCACCACATCTAAATACAATGACAAAGCTATTCCAACTGAATCAAATCCAGGACCAACATTCGCCGTACTAGCAGGGACACGAACGCTTAATGGTATCACGACATAATCACCCCTTTAATATGATCTTTAATTTGTTCTATATTATTTGACAAACTTGCGATGTCTAGTTGATTTGAAGAAATAGCGATATCAGGATCCTTCAAACCATTTCCAGTTAATACTGCAACAACTGTTTCTCCCTCTTTGATTTTTCCAGATTGAACATGTTTAATTACGCCGGCTAATGAAGCATTTGATCCTGGTTCAGCGAAAACTCCTTCAGTTTTTGCTAATAACCTATACGCATATAAAATTTCTTCATCTGATACCATATCTATTTCACCACAAGACTGCTCGGCAGCCTCTACTGCATACGACCAACTTGCTGGGTTACCAATGCGAATTGCTGTTGCAATTGTTTCAGGCTCTTCAATTACATGCCCTTTTACAATTGCAGCTGCTCCTTCTGCTTCAAAGCCATGAATTCTTGGCTTCTTATAACCTTTTTCTTTCTCATATTCACAGAAACCTTTCCAATATGCTGTAATATTTCCTGCGTTCCCAACAGGGATAGCTAGAACATCTGGTGCATTTTGCAATTGGTCACAAATTTCAAATGCTGCCGTTTTTTGCCCCTCAATTCGATAAGGATTTACTGAGTTTACTAACGTAATCGGCTCTTCTGCAGCAATATTTCTTACAGCCTTAAGTGCATCATCGAAATTCCCTTCTATTGAAATAATTTCAGCTCCATAAGCGACCGCTTGCGCTAATTTCCCATGTGCAATCTTTCCTTCAGGTATGACGATTATACATTTCATCCCAAGACGTGCCGCATATGCTGCAGCTGATGCTGATGTATTACCTGTTGATGCACAAATGATTGCTTCTGAACCTTCTTCTTTCGCCTTAGCAACTGCCATCACCATACCACGATCTTTAAAAGAACCTGTCGGATTCGCTCCTTCGTACTTACCATATAGCTGAACCCCTAATTGCTTTGATATATTTAATAACGGAATAAGAGGTGTGTTTCCTTCCATTAAGCTCACATCAGGTGTTTTTTCATTCACCGGTAAATAAGAAGCATACTGTTTTAATAGTCCTTTATACATATTGTTTTTCCTCCTCAATAATGTAGTAACTGTTTATTTCACTTGCGACAGCTTCTATCGCTCCTAAAACTCGTTCGAATTGATACTTGGAAGTTCGATGTGTCACAACAACAACTTCTGCCAGTTCACGGTTTAAAGGTAATTGAATAACTTCTTTTAAACTTACAGAATAATTAACGAAACATTCTGTTATTTTTTGCAACATCCCAGGCTCATCTCGTAATGAAATACGCAAGAAATATTTCGAAACTACTTCTTCATCACCTTGTAATTCATAAGGAACTGGTTCTTTTAACGCACTTTTATTTTTCGGCACTTGATTCATATTTTTAACGATGGAAATAATATCACTTACTACAGCAGAACCAGTTGGCAACTTTCCAGCTCCAGGTCCGTAAAACATTACTTCTCCTACCGCTTGACCGTGAACATATACTGCATTAAATTCATTATTTACATTCGATAATGGATGACGACTTGGTAAAAGTGTCGGTTCTACACTTAAATGAATGGCTGATCCTTGTTTTTCTGCTTTCCCAATTAACTTCATAGTAAATCCTAACTTTTCAGCCATTTGTAAATCTTCTTTTTCGACCTTTCGAATCCCTCTTACTTGCACATCATCTAATGAAACATTCATCGAAAAACCTAAGTTTGCAAGAATTGCTACCTTTCTCGCCGCATCTAGTCCATCTACATCTGCTGTCGGATCCGATTCTGCAAAACCTAATTTTTGCGCTTCCTGTAAAGCCTCTTCATAAGACCACCCATTTTGACTCATTTTTGTTAACATATAATTTGTTGTACCATTTACAATTCCCATTATTTTTTCAATTTGATCTGATGCTAGCCCGTCAGTTAGTCCTCTTAACACTGGAATACCGCCTGCTACGCTCGCTTCATAACATAAATCACAATCATTATCATTTGCCAGTTGAAGAAGCTCTGCACCATATACAGCCATTAAATCTTTATTTGCTGTTACGACATGTTTTTTATTTTCTAAAGCCTTAACAATATGCTGTTTTGCTTCTTCAATTCCGCCCATTACCTCTACTACAATATCAATATTTGAATCATTTAGAACTTCATCTGCATGACTTGTGACTGCAATTCCGTCAATACAAACATCGCGTTCTTTTTCCAAATCACGTACAACGACTGTTTTCACTTTCACTTCGTATCCTGTATCAAGAGCGATTTTTTTATAATGTTCTTTCAAAATATGAACAACACCACTTCCGACCGTACCTAAACCTAATACCCCAACATTTATAACGTTATTCATCTTCTAATCTCCTCCTAAAAGTTTAATTGTTACACCTATAAATCACCTTATTCTGCTCTTTGGCCATGCAGGTGGTGGTTATTTCCGTACGTACAAATTGTTTCATGTTACAAGCACCTCCTTTCAAAGTAATAAAAAAACACACTCATCCCTAGGAAAGGGACGAATGTGTTTTCGTGGTTCCACCCTTGTTCCAATCTAGACGTATCTCCTTCTAGATTGCTCAAGTTCAGATAACGGCTGATACCGTCAATAATTACTAGATTACTCGTTCACTATTGAAGTTCAAAGGTGGTAAAATCATTTCTCGTGTTAGGAAGCTCACACCCTTGGCTTCCCTCTCTGTAAACCGTAAAAATGATTTCTTGTCCTTATCGTTACTTTTTCGTTCATGTTTATTTGTTAACTCATTATACTCGCATAAAAAACAAAATCAACAATATTTTTCAATTATTTTAAATTTTCGGTCTCAAAAACTATAAAAAAACACACTCATCCCTAGGAAAGGGACGAATGTGTTTTCGTGGTTCCACCCTTGTTCCAATCTAGACATATCTCCTTCTAGATTGCTCAAGTTCAGATAACGGCTGATACCGTCAATAATTACTAGATTACTCGTTCACTATTGAAGTTCAAAGGTGGTAAAATCATTTCTCGTGTTAGGAAGCTCACACCCTTGGCTTCCCTCTCTGTAAACCGTAAAAATGATTTCTTGTCCTTATCGTTACTTTTTCGTTCATGTCTATTTGTTAACTTATTATAGTTATCAACTTTTTAAAAAGCAAGCCTATTTTTACTAACTATTTTCAAGAACTTTTTTTATTATATTTTACAATAGCATTATGCAACCGCCACTCAATTTACCTATTTTGTTATTTCTCCAGTTTATAAATCAACGGTTCATATATAAAGTGAAACTTTAATCAGTGGGGATTTTGTTCATCCCCACTGATTATTAGTTGAACCAATCGGGCTTTTACGGGCAGTTGATACCCACCTAACTTCTTTACTTACGCTGAATTTTAAGGTAGGGGTCTTACTGCCCGTTAATGCGGGATAAGTTCCCCATTCTAAAACCCGTACATATCCACCTTACAAAACTATATCAATAAAATTTTCAATACAATCTTTTTGTATAACTTTCTTCTAAAGAACGTGCAACATCTTCTTCTGAAGTATTCACTTTCGCATGCTCCAGCAACATTTTTGCTGCTGAAGGTAACTCTTTTTTATTTAACCAAGATTCTGGATCCCACATCTTAGAACGAATAAAAGCTTTTGCACAATGAATATAACACTCTTCTATTTCAACAACAATTCCAAGCAACGGATTACGTCCATTCGCCTGCATTTCTTTCAAAACTTCTTCGTCGTTTGTAATATACGCTCGGCCATTTATCCGGAGTGTCTCCCCAAGACCTGGAATAAAAAAGATTAGTCCTACACGTGGATTTGAAATAATATTCAAAATGGAGTCTATACGACGATTGCCCGGTCTTTCTGGAATGATAATTTTATTATTATTTAATACGTATACAAATCCAGGTGCATCTCCTCTCGGCGAAGCATCACACTCTCCTAATTTATTTGCAGTAGATAATACTAGAAAAGGAGATTTAGACAGAAAATCTACGCAATGGTGGTCTAATGATGAAATAACTTTCTTTAACGCTCGCTCACTTGGTTGCCCCAATATTTTCCGTAACTCTTCCTCTGTTGAAATAATCGATTTTATTTCCATACGCTCTATCTCCACTTATAACTACTCCTTTTTCTTTATTTTCCCAAAATTCAATACAAATATTGTATAATAAAATTTGAGGAAAGGGGAATTAAAATGACAGAGTGGTTAACAATATTTGATCCTGAAAGAAATACACTTGGGAAGAAATTACGTGACGAAGTGCATCGTGACGGTGATTGGCACGAAACATTTCATTGTTGGTTTGTAGAAAAAGATGCTGAAGATATGTTCTTATATTTCCAATTACGCTCTAAAAATAAAAAAGAAGCTCCATGTATATGGGATATTACTTCAGCTGGACATATTATGCATGATGAAGATGTACAAATTGGTGGCCTTCGTGAAATCGAAGAAGAATTGGGGCTTTCCTTTCAAACTACTGATTTAATATACAAAGGCATCTTTAAAATAGATTATGAAATTTCAAATCTTACTGATCGTGAATTTTGTCATATGTATTTTCACAATGTCAACAATCCACTTCCATTCGCACCAGGTGAAGAAGTAGACGATGTGATGAAAGTACATACAACTCCTTTTCTACAACTATTAAAAGGAGAGATTTCATCTTTAACGACGATTTCAGTCCTAAACAATAAACCGATTACGATAACATTTGAAGATATTTATCCGTATGATCTTGCATACTATGAATTTGTTGTTGAACAAGGAAAAGAACTACTAAAAAATAATAGTTTGTAAATATAATAGGACTCCTATCTATCGTTGACTGAGAGTCCTATTTTCCTTATCATCATTGTTCAATTGTCTTTAATCTCTTCTCTACTCGCCTAAATAAGTGAATGATTAACAATACCATGACCGCCATAATCACTGCTGTTGTATGTGGATATCTAAACAGTATACTAATAATACTTCCAATTAACATCATGATGAATCCGTTTTGCTTCATCACTTCTGCACTATACCTATTACCCGCATCCCATAATTCCTTATTTTTCATGGATCGTTTCGTACGATAACCATATGCTGCGTTAATATCCGTTGGTGGATTTTTTTGAAGGATAATTGCAGCAAGTATAAATATAACACCGATCAATATGCTTATTCCTACGTTTACTAATGCATAGATCAATTATACCCCCCCTAACTTACACCCTCATTATACGACACGACCCCTTTTTTTCCAATTTATAACGCATTCAATTTCTTTCTTTTGATGTCTGGAACATACTCGGAAGTGTTACAAAACGTGCCCCTTTCGTTTTTAACTGCGGAATGATTTTGTCTAGTGCATCTACAGATCCTTGTAGATGCCCACCCGGTGTTGAATGCTGAAGGATGACACTTCCTGGAAATGAATTCCCTAATACATTATTTGTAATCGTATCAGCGCTTACACCTTTCCAATCAACTGTATCAACACTCCACTGTACAATCATAAAATTTTGCTCTGTCGCCCACTTCAATTGATTTTCAAGTATTTCACCGTATGGCGGACGTATAAACTTTGGTGCATAACCAGCTAAACGATTTAATATTTCTTCTGTTTTTATAATTTGATTACGGTACTCATCCTCATTTACTTTCGCTAAATTTGGATGACTATACGTATGATTACCAATTACATGCCCTTCATTTGCAATACGCTTTACTACGTTCGGAAATTTTTCTGCGTTTTCACCAAGTAAGAAAAAAGTAGCTTTTACATTATGTTGTTTTAACTTATCTAATATTTTTGGCGTGAATTCTGAATCTGGTCCATCATCAAATGTAAGAGCTACTTCCGCTTTATTATACGGTCCTGAAAATGCGTACGCATATTTTTCAACCCATGAAAATGGTGTCCACGATCCACGATCATCTACTTTCATTTGTACTTCATAGCTTTGAGGGATATATGCGTATGGCAATGCGCTTATATATTCTCCATAATAAAGTGAGTTATATGGCATATAAGCATACGAAACATCTCGTTCTAGTCCCCATTGATATGGAGCAAACATTTCTGGCGAATAAAAATAATACATGATAAAAAACCTCCCTAAATTTTCATATGTGATTCATCTGCACTTTGTTAGAGAAATTGTTATTCATAAACAAAAATAAGACTGTCCTTAATTAGGACAGTCTTACTGCTTTATATTATTAATAAATTGATGTACTATCTTTTGGCAAAGCTTTCACATGTTTTAAATAGTTCGTCACTTTATCATCATCTTGCGGATATTGATATTCATATGTGTTAGCAATTTCGTTCGCCACTTCTCTAAATAAATCACCCATAACAAAGAATGACTCCCACATATTTTCATATTCTGCATTAGAAAATGTCCTTTTAAATTGCTCCCACATATCTTCTTCAATATATTGCTCGAAATGCTTTCCAAACTTCCCTGTATTAACTGTAAAGTCTGTTTTCATACCAATATACCATTCTAGCATTACGATGAACATATCTCGCACTGGTCCTTCAAGCATTCCTTTTGCATAAGAAAGTTCCTCTCGCCATAACCCTTTTGCGATATTCGTACTACACCACCAAAATTCATTACAACAATCTAAAAACTCTTTTTCTGTAGGCTTTTTTACTAAGTAATCTTTATCACTTGCTGGTGGGAATTCTTCCAGACAATTATCTTTATCAAGAAGCAGTTTACTTAAACTATCTTGTCCAACGAACTTTTTTATTAACTCAACTGGAACTAGCGTTAAATCAATCCGATTCCCATCCATGAACTGCATTAAATACGGAAACTTTCCATCTTCATCTGGTTGAACTAACGACATTTCTTCTGGCATTTGTACTATCATTATTTCTCCAAATCTATGAACCCAATTATGATTAGACGTAAAAGATTGTATATCATTTACAACATACATAATATCATAGTCTTGAAAACAATCTCTTTTCACATTTGGATTTACACGCGATCCATTCATGATAACTGCTCGAATTCTTTCATCCTCTATTGCTGTATTTATAATTACGTCTAACATTTCTTTTTCAGTTCTCATCTACTCACAACCTCCAATTTTTTAATATATAATATAGTGCTATACTGGAGGGCCACGAGCTAATCTCGTTATACACGATACATGTTATAATTTTTCAAACATCTTTTTCATTCCACCTGTCTCCTTACATCATTCTTTTACGATTGCCATTACAAATCCATCGTATCCCTTACTTCCGACAGTTTGAAGCGCTGTAGCACTAACACGTGGCTCTGCAGCTATTAATTCATAGAAACGACGTATCCCTTGTACACGAGGATCGTTACTAGTATCATTAATAACTTCTCCTTCACGTACTACATTATCTCCAATAATTACGGTACCAGGGCGTGATAGTTTCAGTGCCCATTCAAAAATAAGTCGGATTATTTTGTTTATCAGCATCTATGAAAATAAAGTGAAACTTTAATCAGTGGGGGGTTCATCCCCACTGATTATTAGTTGAACCAATCTTATTAGTTGAACCAATCGGGCATTAACGGGCAGTTGATCTCCCACCTAACTTCTTTGCTCCAGCCGACCTTTGAGGTGGGAGTCTTACTGCCCGTTAATGCGGGATAAAATCAAAAGGTTCATGCTTCTCATTTTCTATTTGTTGTAAAGAATCTAACGCTAATCCTGTTCGTATTTCAATTTTATCATTCAAATTAGCACGTTCAATATTGCTACGTGCAATTTCTGCATGTTTTTCATTTGCTTCCAATGTAACAACTTGGCCTCCAGATGGTAAGCCCCTTGCAATCCATATCGTGCTATATCCGCCTGGAGTACCAATTTCCAAAATGTTTCGAGCTCCTTGAATTTGTACTAATAGTTGTAAAAACTTCCCTTGCGTTGGCGATACATCATGTGCCGGTAAATTAGCTGCAGCATTCGCTTGAAGGACCCTTTCTAATGTAGAATCTTTCGGTATTAATACATCACTCATATATTGATCAACAGCCGTCCATTTCTCAATTGTACTCATGTAAATACCATCCCTTTCAATTTCCCAACGCTTTCTACCATTCACTTTTAATTATACCGAAAATTCTGTCTCAAATACAAAAAATAAAGAAGGGACATCTCCCCCTTACAGAATAGATATCCCTTCTTTTAAAGTTAAATTTAATTCCTATGGATTAGTAGACCAAAGCCCAGCAGATTTAATAAATGTACGTTTATTTAATTTTAGCTGCGCTACGATAAATTCTGCAATATCTTCTGCTTGCATTACTTTATCAGGGTTTCCATCAGTTAATCCTAAATCTACAGCCATATCAGTTGCTACTGTACTTGGTGTTAAAGCTGTTACACGAATGTTATGCTTACGAACTTCCATCGCTAACGATTCAGTTAAACCAAGAACACCAAATTTAGAAGCACTATATGCACTTGTTACAGGTGCACCTTTTTGTCCTGCTGTAGATGAAATGTTAATGATATCACCAGATTGTTGTTCAATCATGCTCGGTAAAGCAGCACGAGTTGCATAGTATACACCCATTAAGTTTACTTGAATGATTTTTTCCCAATCAGCAACGTCTAGTTCTAAAAACTTACCAAACTTAGAAATACCAGCGTTATTAATTAAAATATCGATAGATCCTAAACCATTTTTTAACGTTTCAATCGCAGTAGTCACTTCTTCGTATGAAGAAACATCAGCAGTTGCAATAACAGCTTTTACGCCTTCTGCTTCTACTTCTTTCGCTACAGCTTTTAAGTTTTCTTCTGAACGAGCTAATAGGCCTACATTTACGCCTTCTTTCGCTAATGCAATTGCGACAGCGCGACCAATCCCTCTACCTGCTCCTGTAATTAAAGCATTTTTGCCTTGTAATAATTCTGCCAAGTATAACACTCCTTAATCATCTCAGTTATGTATTATATTAAAATTGTATCTATGTTTATGTAAAAAGGCAATGATGCACTTTCATGTGCGTAGGTTACTTGTAGGTAACTATAGAAAATTACTATGCATTCATTGCACGTATTTATCATTATTCATGCAAAATAAAGACACCCTCCTCATAAAAGAGTGTCTGCGTATGAAATAAAAAATGGTTCTTTATCACTACACTATTTTTCTTCATAATTAGGAATACGCACAATAAATTCAGTACCTTTTCCTTCCTCACTCTCCACTTTTATCTCTCCTTGATGAAGATCGAGTACTTTCTTTACAATAGCTAAACCTAAGCCACTTCCTCCAGAGGCACGATTTCGTGAAGAATCCGCTTTATAAAAACGCTCAAAAATATGTTGTTTCTGTTCTTCTGATATACCAATTCCTGAATCACAGATACGCACTTCCACTACTGTCTCATGTTCCTTTAACTGAATAGTAATTGTACCACCGCTTGGAGTAAATTTAATGCTATTATGAATTAAATTAATCCACACTTGACTCATACTTTCTTGGTCTGCAGTTACATGGACTTTCTCTAAATCAAGATCTAATTCAATTTCTTTTTCAGCCCAGAGTGGTTCACTATTTAACACAATTTGCTTTAACTGTTGATCTAATCGATAGCTCACTCTCTCTGGTGTATACTCTTCGGATTCTAAAAGAGTTAGCTTTAGTAAATTTTGACTTAGTTTAGATAATCTCGTTGTTTCAGTTTCAATAATTGTAAGATAATGCTTTCTTTTTTCCTCAGAAAGATTATCGTCTTGTAGTGCTCTAGCAAATCCTTTTATAGAAGTTAATGGTGACTGTATTTCATGAGAAACATTTGATACAAATTCTTGTCTCATTTTCTCCATCGTATTCAGTTCATCTGTCATATCATTTATACTTTTTACGAGCACGCCAATTTCTCCATCATACTTTTCTTCATTTCGTATTTTTACGGAGAAGTCTCCTTTTGCAATTTTTTGTATCGGTTCAATAATAGTCCAAATCATTGCCTCTCGTTTTGGCCTCATTAATATTCCAATTAATGTCCAAATAAGAATAATAAATACAAAACCGACCATATCACTAATTAGAAAGGCAACAAATGGCGATACGTTTACGTCAAAAGCATTCAATATACTAGTTGCTACATAAAATGCGATAGACCAAATGATAGTAAGAAAAGAAAAGAGCGCTAATACCGCTCCAAATACTTTCAGCATCTTCAACTTACTCATTCGTTTTCTTTTTCTCATTTACTTACCTCTAAGCGATACCCTAATCCTCTTATCGTTTTAATACTAAATTTCGACTGCTCTTCTTGAAACTTCTCACGTAACCGATTAATATGAACGTCTAGTGTACGTTCATTCCCTTCAAAATCATATCCCCATATTTCTTCAATTAATTGCTCTCTCGAACAAGTTCTTCCCGATTTAGACCCTAAAGTAAAGAGCAGCTCAAATTCTTTTAACGGTAACGTAACCGTTTGTTCTCCAGATGTAACTTCGAATGTTTTACGATTTAATAATACATTTCCAACTTGAATCGATTGTGAAACTGTAATTTGGTAACGTTTCAATAATGCCTTTACTCTCACTACTAGTTCTATAGGGTCAAATGGCTTTACAAGATAATCATCTGTCCCAAGGTGAAATCCTTTTACTTTTTGTGATGTTTCCCCTTTGGCAGTTAGCATCAGAACCGGGATATCATAGTATTTTCTTAATTCAAAACATACATCAAATCCATCCATATTTGGCATCATGATATCAAGAATAACCATATCGACTTTTACGTCATCCATTTTCCGAAGTGCATCTACTCCATCAATTGCCTCATATGTTTGAAAACCTTCTCGTTCTAAAAATACAGAAACGAGTTCCCTAATGTGTGGATCGTCGTCTACTATTAAAATTTTAGGTATCAAAGGAACCATTTCCTTTCTACTTAGCATCTAATATATTTTTTTAAAATGCACCCTCTTTAATTTTCAATTGTTGCGTTGCAAACTCACGATACATATCATGCGTCTGTAATAATTCATCATGCGTACCACTACCTGTAAGATTCCCTTTCTCAATAAAGATAATTTTATCTGCATCTACAACAGTAGAAAGTCTATGCGCAATCACTAACGTTGTTCTGCCTTTCATTAAGTTATTTAACGCTTTTTGAACGACAGACTCAGATTTACTATCTAAGCTTGAAGTTGCCTCATCTAGCATAAGAATTTGCGGATTTCGAAGTAACGCTCGGGCAATGGCAATTCGCTGTCTTTGTCCACCAGAAAGCTTCACACCGCGTTCTCCAACTTCTGTTGCATAACCGTTTGGTAAGTCATGAATAAATGCATCAACATATGCCATTGCTGCTACTTTTTCAATTTCTTCATCCGTTACTTCGCCTTCAACACCGTAACAAATATTATCACGAATCGTTCCATCGATTAACGGACTATCTTGTGATACGTAACCGATTTGACGTCGCCATGACTGTAATGAATAACTCGTAATTGATTCTTTTCCTAATTTAATGGCACCACTAGTTGGCTCATAAAAACGTTCCAGTAATGAGAATAACGTTGTTTTCCCACTACCACTTGGTCCTACAATCGCTGTCACTTTTCCAGATTCAATTATGAAATCAATATTTTTCAAAACTTGCTCTTCTTCGTTATACTCAAAATGTACATTTTCAAGAACGATCGGCTGCTTAGCATTTGCCACTTTCACACCAGTTTCATGATCTTCTACTTCATATTCTAAAATCGTACTAATTCTTTCCGTTGCACCGATTGCCTTTTGAAATTGTGTAAAGAACATAGATAATTGACTCATCGGCATTATAATTTGAACTAAATACAAAATAAACGCTACAAGTTCACCAGTTGTTAATGCACCGCTAGAAACTCGCATCCCGCCATATCCTACGATAATAACAAGTAGTGCCATTAAAACAAACGACATAACTGGCGAAATTAATGATTGCACTTTTCCTTCTTTCAAACCAAATTGTAATAACTTTTGTATACCTGTATTACCCGTTTCATATTCTCTTTTTTCTGTATTTGAAGATTTCACTAAACGAATTTCCGATAACACTTGCGTTAACACACTTGTAAAAGATGCCGTTTCATCTTGAAGCGCTTTTGAAATCTTATACATTTTTCGTCCAAGTGGAACTAAAATTAATACAGACAACGGAATAACCGTTAAAAGTAACGCAGTCATTTTCCAATCTAAAACAAATAATACAATTAACGATCCAACAGTTGAAATACCACCTGTTAATAAGTTTGACAAATGCTCAGAAATTAACGTTTTCACAACACCTGTATCATTCGTCATACGGCTAATCGTATCACCTGTTCTATTTTGATCGTAATAAGATACCGGCAAGATAAGTACCTTTTTCCACAAACGTTCTCTTAGTCCCGCTACAATCTTCTGCCCAATATAATTTAGTAAATATATAGATAACCCTGCCGCAATAGTTTGCATTACAAAGAAAGCAACTAACCCAACAATTTGTCCTGCACTAATTGAAGAAAGCGAAAAATTATCTACTAATCCTTTTGTTAGCATGGGAATAAATAAACTCGCTCCCGTAGAAAGCAAACTCATTAATAATGCAAAAACTAAAATTCCTTTCGGAGGATTTGTATCTTGAATAAGGCGTAAAAACTGCCTCCAACTCCCTTTTTTCTTCATTTCATTTCTAACTTCCATTCCTGTTCATCTCCTCGTGTTAAACAAATCTGTTCTTTCTAAAATTAGAATACGATACAAATGTAAACTGAATGTAAACACACTTTTTCTATTTTTACAAAATATACATAAAAACTCATCTTTACAACAGATATAAACATCTGATATTATTACCTGGTACTTAATATTATTCTATGTAAATTATAAATAATTTACAACACGATATAAATCTCCAGTTAGTGAAAGGAGTATCCTTTTTGCAAACAAATATACATTCTGAAAAGGAAACAATTATTTTTATTCATGGGTTAGTTGGTAATCGTCGCGCCTTCAAAAAGGAGCAAAAACGATTTTCTGCCTCCTACAACATTATAACTTATGACTTATTAGGTCACGGTGATGATAAAGGAGAAGCAATCGACTTTTCATTACAGCGCCTCGTAGATCAATTATTAAACTTATATGAACAAGAAAATATTAAAAAAGCTCATATTTGTGCACTAAGTTACGGCTGTTACATCTCTACAATTTTTGCACAAATGCATCCAGAAAAAGTATTAAGTATTTGTCATATTGGAGGACATTACAATAACCCTTCTCGTTTATATAATGTATTTCAAAATTTTTGGGAGAAGCGAGGAGATGAATACTCTAAATGGCTCTCTCAATACGCAAATACTATTTTTCCAAGTGGTATACTAAAAGCAAATCCATTCGCAGTCATTTCAAGAAATATTTACTACCGTTTCGGATTACAATTACATTCATCCATAATTGCCCAGTCATTACGACATCGGTTAGAATTCGATTTAAAATCTAAATTAAAATCACTCCCTCACCCTATACTATGGGTAATGGGAGAGCATGATCATCTCTATAAATCTTGTCTATTTGATTTGAAATCTATTTTACCTAACGTTCTATACAAGGAAATACCTTTAGCAGGACATGCAGCGAACTTATTTCGTCCTAACTATTTCCACGACTTATATGATCGATTTTTAAATGGAAAGTTAAAATAAAAACTATTAAACTTCCAATTTATTCAACTATAAAAAGGCTTCCCAAGTTTCCTTGGAAAGCCTTTTCTCTATACGAAAAGTATATAAAACTACTTTTTCTTAGTATGCTTTTGTGTAACCTAAAATGTGCTTGCTCCAGTAAGAGTTACTTACAGAACTAATACGTACACCAGTTGCATCTGTTTCTGCACTAATGAACTGACCGTTTCCTAAGTAAACACCCATGTGAGAAGGACCTGATTTATAAGTATTTTGGAAGTATACTAAATCACCTGGTTGTGGATTGCTAGTTTTTGTTTTAGAGCTCCAGTATCCAGCAACTGTTTGACGAGCGCCTTTATGACCAGTTTGATTTAATACGTAGTGAATGAATCCACTGCAGTCAAAACCAGCAGGTGTTGTACCAGCAGTTCTGTATGGTGAACCATTTAAAGATCTAGCGAATCCAGCGATTGAAGATGTATCTCCACTTGTTGTTGGTTTTTGTACGTCTTTACCTGGTTGTTGAACGTTATTTGTAACGTTATTGTTATTGTTATTTGTAACGTTATTTACTCCGCCTTTTACAAACTTAACGAAGTCTGCACTTACGTAACCTGTGCGGCCGTTATGGTTAATTTTGTACCAACCATTTTCAGCGCCAGTAACGTTTAATACTTTACCATTTGTTACTCCACCGATTACAGCGTTGTATGTAGCTGGGCCTGTACGTACTTTTAAAGCACCAGTGTTAACAACATAAGAACCACCAGTTTGAACTGTTGTAGTATTGTTGTTTGTAGTTGGTTGTTGTGTTTCGTTAGATACAGCAGAACCACCTTTTGTTACGAAGTCTTTGCTTACGTATCCAGTTCCACCATTGAAGTTGATTTTAAACCAATCTTGTACTTCACCTACAACTTGTACTGTTTTACCTTTGTTTACAGAACCTAATACTGTATGAGATGTACTTGGGCCTGTACGTACGTTAAGTGAAGAAACGTTTACTGTGTAAGTACCTGTTCCTTGTTGAACAGTCGTTCCTGTTTTGCCACCAGTCGTTACGAAGTCACCACTTACATAACCTGTTTGACCATTTACGTTTACTTTGAACCAACCATTTTCTTGTCCAACTACTTGTAGCACTTGGCCTGATTTTACTTTAGAAATAACGTTATGTCCTGTACCAGCACCTGAACGAACATTTAATACATCAGCAGTTACTGTGTATTTTAATTCAGAAGTTGTTTCTACAGTTTTTGTTTCAGTTACAGTCGTTTGAGTTTGAGTTTGAGTTTGAGTTTGAGTTTGTCCATTAATTTCTTTTAGCGCTTCATTTGAAACTTGTGCATGAGCAGAATCCATTCCTGGAACTGCAACGCCAGCTACAGAAGCTGCTGCTAAACCTGCAATTACTTTTTTCATAAGTTGTCTTTACTTCCTTTCCCTACTATCCTCTTAAAAAAACTTAAAACTTTAATACTTTACAATATTATCAAAGTAAAATATTCATCCAGTTCCATTTTTTAGCAAGAGTTTTATTTTTCACACAGAGTTCATTTTAAATGAACAAAGTGAAATCCGTGTGAACTTCATGTGAACTTTATCATTAAACATAGTGTTTTTGCAATGATTTTTTCAAATTTCTTATATATCGCATAAAAATTCGACATTTCATTTAATATCTCAATATAAAATATCCCTTTTCTATCTTCTATAAAAAATTCTATTAACCTAATACAAACTACATTATGTATTTCCTTATAAAGCTCCTTACATAAAGTATACTTTCATCATGACAAAAATCACTCTATTAATCAATAGTATAATATTTTTAGAAAACTAATTTTCTATACTATCTACAATTTTGAAATAATTTGACGAATTGTAAGATTTATTTTATAAAAACCATTTCTCCTTTAAAGAAAGCACACACTATACCAATTGTTCTCTTTTTCTAATTATAGAATTTATAGGATAACCATAGTATTATATACATATCCTAATAAAAAGAGGAGGCATATTTGTGAGACATATAATAGATGATTCTATACAAAAAAATATAGAGATGTACTATGCTTTTATTCAATTCGTTTCAATGATAACATTACAAAAAGTATCAGTTGTTGAAACACGTAAAGATGAATTGAAAAATCAGATAAAAAATGAAGGACAAAAAAACCCTTATTACTTATAAAAAAAGGCGAACAGGTTATATTCCTGTTCACCTTTTATCAAATTATTTATAAATTTTCACACGGTTTTCTAACGGTTGGAATTCTTTTTCACCAGCTTGTACTACCGGTTTACCAAATGGCATTTGCGCAGTGAGTTTCCAATTTTCTGGAACATCCCACTCTTTTCTCACTTCTTCATCAATTAGCGGATTGTAATGCTGTAACGTAGCACCAAACCCTTCAATTTCTAAAGCTGTCCAAATTGCAAATTGTAACATTCCTGATGATTGCTGAGACCAAGTTGGGAAATTATCTTTATATAATGCAAAGTTTGCTTGAAGGCCTTCCACTACTTCACTGTCTTCAAAATATAAAACCGTTCCATAACCACTTTTAAATGCATTCATTTTTTCTTCAGTAGGTGCAAAGTTATTTTCAGGTACAATTTTTCTTAACGTTTCTTTCGTAATATCCCATAATTTATCATGTTGTTCTCCTAATAAAACAACAACACGAGCACTTTGAGAATTAAAAGCTGAAGGTGTATGTTTTACAGCATGATAAATCACTTCTTGAATTTTCTCATCAGAAACTACTTGCTCTTTACTAATTGCATAAATAGATCTTCTGTCTTCAATTGCTGAGTAAAAATCTTTTGCCATCATAATTCCCTCCAATTTTCAATTGAGGCTATTTCATATGTATACATCATATTACGCCCCTCAAGCTTATTATTAATAAGCTTATAACTTTATAATATCACAGCAATAAATAAACTCAAATGATAACACTTGTATTTAGAATCTTTTCCCTTTTTAAAGTTAAAATAAAAAGACTGTTTGTTGTTATCTAAAATTAGTAACAACAAACAGTCTTACTTATGTAGCGATCTAGATTGGTATTTTACTTACTTAATTAACTAATCCAAATGCATACGACATTAACTTATTCGTCTCTGTAAAACGTTTTGTTTTACTTGATGTCCCCATGACCACTGTAATAATTCGATTATCACCTTGCTTGGCAGTCCCAGTAAAACAGTATCCTGCACTATCTGTAAATCCAGTCTTTAGTCCGTCCATTCCTTCTATATATAAACTTTTATTATTTTTGTTTAACATGTCGTTTGTGCTTATAACATTAATATTATTAAATGCTAGCTGACTTTGGCGTAAGTGAGTCACTTCTAATATTTCCGGGTAATCTTTTATAAGATGATACGCCAATTGTGCTACATCAGCAGCCGTCATTTTTGTTTCACTTCCATCTGGCTCTTGTAATCCAGAAGCATTTGCAAATTTAGCATGTTCCGACATTTTTAACTGTTTCGCTTTTGCATCCATAAGCTGAACGAAATCTTTCTCCGATTTTGCCATATGTTCTGCTAAAGCCACAGCTGAATTATTAGCTGACTCAATCATTAATGCATGATATAAATCTTTAACAGTTAATGTGTCATTAACTTGTACTGGGATTCTCGCTCCCTCTGTTTGTGCCGCCTTCGCACTCATTTTAACTGGATCTTCCCAGCGAACTTTCCCGTTATGTATACTCTCTAGTAGGAGATACGCTGTCATCATCTTAGACATACTAGCCGGTGCAAAAGCTTCATTTTCATTATATTGATAAATAATATCTCCATCACTCGCATCGATAATCATAGCTGCTTTTGCATTAATTTCTGGTGGGATGTACTTTGGCGGGACTACTTTTTCAGAAAATCCTGCTTTAGGTAGTTCTGCCACTTGCAAAGGTTGTCCCTCTACATTTGCTACGCTCTTTTGATTTCCTTGGAATAAGAACCAACATACCCCTAAAATAATGACTAATAGGACTGTCATCCTTCCCCATTTTAACCGATTCATTTCAAAACTCCTTTAGCAAACCTTTTATACACTCACATTTAACCTTAACAACAATTCCTTTATACAGTCAAGGCAAAAAGGTATGTTTATTCATATACAGCAATGATTATTTTAATTTATTTATGGTAAACTTACAATATTGAAACGTAAGAATATTCAATAATAAATTCTCGTAAATAAAGGAAACTTTAATCAGCCCCACCAATCGGGCTTTTACGGGCAGCCCGCCCCCCACCTAACTTCTTCGCTTTCACTGAATTTTGAGGTGGGGATCTTACTGCACAGCAAATAGCGGGATAAACTATTTAATAGAAGGGATTCATTCAAATGCTACTTCCAAAATCATTGCAATACGGAGACACAATTGGGATCTATTCCCCTTCTTCACCAGTAACTTACACTTCTCTAAAAAGATTTGAACGAGCAAAATCTTACTTACAACAGAAAGGGTTTCATATATTAGAAGGTTCATTAACAGGTCGATATGATTTTTATCGTTCTGGTAGTATACAAGAGCGCGCTGAGGAACTAAATGCCTTGATAAGAAATCCTAATATTTCTTGTATTATGTCAACAATTGGTGGGATGAATTCAAATTCACTATTACCTTATATTGATTATGATGCTTTTCTAAATAACCCTAAAATAATGATTGGATATTCAGATGCAACTGCTTTATTACTAGGAATTTATGTTAAAACAGGAATTCCTACATTTTATGGGCCAGCTCTCGTCCCTTCCTTTGGCGAATTTGAACCTTTTGTTAATTGCACATACAAATATTTTGCAGAAACTTTACTACATGATCAATCTCTTCCTTATCATATAAAACAACCATTATTTTGGTCAGATGAATTTATTAATTGGGAAAAAAAGACGAAGGAGAAAGAACTTCGACCAAACAATTGGATTTCAGTAATTGATGGAAAAGCTACTGGGCGTATTATTGGCGGGAATTTAAACACGATACAAGGAATTTTTGGTAGCCCCTATATGCCACATATTCAAGAGGGCGATATTCTCTTTATTGAGGACAGTTCAAAAGATGCAGCTACTATCGAAAGAAGCTTTTCATTCCTTAAAATTAACGGTGTATTCGATAAAATTTCAGGTATCATTCTTGGAAAACATGAGCAATTTGATGATTGTGGTACAAATCGAAAACCTTTTGAAATACTATTAGAAGTACTTCAAAATCAAAGAATTCCTTTTCTAGCCGACTTCGATTGTTGTCATACACATCCAATGATTACCATGCCTATCGGTGTTCAAGTAGAGTTAGATGCAACAAATAAAACGATACATATTGTAGAACCTTGGAAAAAATGAATGCATGGCTTCTATTGTTTTACAATAAAAGCCATGATACTATATACTTTGGAATGTGAAAGATTAAACAAAATACGTTCCAATATCTATCATTAGAAAAATTAGGTATAAATATATATTTATATGCAAAAGAGAGTGAATAAATGAAACCAACTATTAAAAATTATGTATTTTTACATGTAGCTTTTTTGATATATTCTATCATTATGGTTTACATGAAATGGGCAGCTCAATTTCCAATTGCTTCAATCTCATTTTTTATTGCTTATTTCGGACTAGTTGTACTTTTATTCGGATATGCAATTTTATGGCAACAAGTAATTAAACATTTCGAAATTTCAAAAGCATATTCACATCGCGGGATTATTATACTATGGTCAATGCTTTGGTCAGTATTTCTATTTGGAGATACGATTCAGTGGAATCATTTACTTGGTGCAGCTATTATTATCGTCGGAATTGTGGTGGTGACAAAAGATGAATAGTTATATGTTATTATTTATTTTCGGGATAATTTTAGCTAATTACTCACAAATATTATTAAAAAAAGCTACTTTACAACAATACGATTCTAGAATAAAAGAATATGTGAATCCTTATGTTATTATCGGCTACTCTTTATTTGTACTTAACGCTGGATTAAATGTAATCGCCATGAAGGGCATGGAATTAAAACAAGCATCAGCATTAGAATCCTTAAGTTATATCATCATATTAATTTTCGGTTGGTATTTCCTAGGGGAAAAAATAACGAAACGTAAACTCATCGGTAACATGATTATTATCTTTGGTGTAATCGTTTATTGTATCCAATAGTAAAAAGCTCCGTTAACGGAGCTTTTTACTATTGACCTAAATTTTGCACCTTATCTAACCGTTTATTGTATCCAATAGTAAAAAGCTCCGTTTATCACAAACGGAGCTTTTTACTATTGACCTAAATTTTGCACCTTATCTTTCAAATCTCGAACTTGATCTACCGTCTGCATAAGCTCTGAGTTTTTAAATTGCTCTACATCCACTTTCCCTTCTTCTATCTTTGTCATCGCCGTATCAATTAACGTATTTAACTTTTCGTTATATCCGACGATTTGTTGATGAAGATCCTTTGCTACATCAGGTGGCGTTAATTCATTGAATGCGGGTATATCTTGTTTAATTTCACTAAGCTTCGTTTCTAATTCTTTTCGAGCCTCACTATCATTAACGGCCTTTTCTGCTAATGCTGGTGCATCATTTGCAAATGCACTTATTTCATTTACATAGTCTGTCGCCTTTTGAGCATAATCTATCGAGTTCTTTCCTTCCTCCACTATTGAACATCCCATTAAACCAATTGAAACTATAAATACTAATAAAATTGATTTTATTTTCATTTTAGACTCCCTTCGTCTTTATAATTGTCTGTAGTTTTCTCTATACATAACTTCTAGCTAAATTGTTTATAACCTTTTTCAAATAGCTATTTATCCTCTTACATGCCCTATTATCGTTACAACATCTATTTCTATATGTACGCTTATAATATCTTCAATTATATCCATATATCCTTGTCCTATAGCTGTTCCATAGTGTAATGTAAGCCCCTTCTTTTCATACACTGACTTTGGCACTGAAAAAATAAATCTCCTCAAGTTTCTTTCATCAGCTGGTTCCATAATTAATACAATCCCATCCTCATCAAACATATACGCTCGCCCTCCAACTTTACATTCACTATGGCTCAGTATTGCCTTGGTCAGCAAAATTTAAAACATAATAAGTTAAGATACACTCTGCTCTATCATAAAGTGAAACTTTAATTAGCCCTCACCAGTCGAATCTTTACCGGCAAATAGCGGGATAAAAATAAAAAGCATTCATTCTTTTTTGTTAAGAATGAATGCTTTTTAAAAAATCAATTTCTAACTCTAGCATCTTTTTTTGACGAGGTTTTACTTTCCTTACGGGAACTCCAGCGTAAATATACCAATCATCTAAACTCTCTTTTACCATACTCATCGCGCCGACTGCCGTACCTTCTCCTACAGTTACATTTGGAAAAACAATAGAATTAGCACCAATAATCACATGTTTTTTTAAAATAACTTTTTCTGCTTTCACATCCCTATATTGATTCGGGACGGTTGGCCCCATTAATGTATTTCCACTGAAATCATCAAGTACTGCATATACAATTGTTTTAGCTGAGATGTTTGCAAAATCATGCATTTCAATCCCAACTTCCCCTCCATATAACGCTGTATACGCTGATATGTGCGAATAACTTCCAATTGTGATTTTGCCACTTAAAATGCAAAAATCATCAATTCTTACATGATTACCAATTGATATAGCACCCGGATTATATATACTTGCTTTTTTACTAATCAATACATTTTTCCCAACAGATAAAAACCCAATTTTCTTTAGTTCTTCTTGACTATAAAAACTATTCATCTACCAACACCACCTTCTGCTCTAAACAGATTACAATTTGCTCTACTAGTTCTTTCGTCATTCCTTCCCATAAAGGTAAACTTACGATTCGTTTAGCTATTTTATTCGTTTTTGTTAAATCTGTAGACTTATAGTTTTTAAAAAGAACTTGTTGGTGGCAAGATGGTGAAAAGTATAATCTAGCTTCTATTTTCTGTTTTTTCAGTTCTTCTATTACTTGTATGTTGCGAACTTCTTCTGGACAAATGATAGGCATAAATTGGTGAATAACTGCTTCTGTCTTTTGGACTTTCCACCCTTTTTTCATTAACCCAGTATTTTGTAACAACTGTTTATACCATTCAGAAATACGGGTGCGTTCTTTTAATTTTTGATCCCACTTTTTTATAGTCGCAATCCCAATAGCTGCTGCGTATTCAGACATTTTACAATTAAACCCCATCATCGTGCATTCACGATTTTTATCAAATCCGAAATTCCCCATTCTTTTAATACGTTGTATATCTTCTTCGTTTTTACTATATATGAGCCCTCCTTCACCAATTCCGAACGGCTTTGTTGCATGAAAGCTATATACGATCATTCCACTAAAATCTTGACCGTAATGCATCCCTCTATTCATTAATCCAAATCCCGGTGCCGCATCTACGACAACCGGAATCCCCTTCTTCTCTAATTCTTCATATTCTTCTAAGTTCATCCATGATCCAAAAGTGGCGTACGGGACAACAATCGCAACCTCTTCTTTTAATTCTTCTATCTTATCCAAAAGTACCGTTTTATCCATATACCAATCATCTATTGAAATATCAATAAAGTAAGGTTCCAATCCACACCAAATAGCGGCTAAGGCAGTCGCAGGGAATGTAAAGCTAGGCATGAGAGCATACTTTCCCTTTCTTCTTTTCTTTAGTTGAATAGCCGCCATTAACCCTAACGTTGCGTTTGCTACTGTTGTAACAGCTCCCCTGTTTTGAAAAAATACCGACATAATTGTTTCCTCAAAACGTTGATTTATAGGTCCATAATTCGTATATATGTGAGATGTATCAATTTCCTTCAATTCGTCCAAATACTCAATTACAGGTACAGTTGAAGCACGTAAAAAAGGAATATTCTCCATATCTATCTATTCCTTCCTATCATTTTCGGACAATATAGAGCATATCTGTTTCAGATAATCCAAATTTCCTAGCACTTTTCATTCCTTGTTTTTCCGCTATGTTATATAATTCCACCTTAAATCCTGCATTCATTAATCGTTGAATAAATCCCGATTGATTATAAATTCTCACATGATCTTCTTGACCAAAAGCTAATTTCCTCAATTGTGGTGTTACAATTAATTCATTCTCTACAATAAAATCTACATTCATTACGATTGGTACTTGAATAATTCCCCATCCATTTGGCTTTAACACTCTATATAACTCTCGCATTGCTTTGTCATCATCAGGAACGTGTTCTAACACATGGCTACATAATATTACATCAAAGGTATTACTATCATATGTAATCCTTGTAACATCAATTTCCTTCATTAATGGATCCTTTGGTTCTAAGTCACCACATACGTACGTAATATTTTTATACTCGTTAAACCAATCTCTTAACTTCGCTTCAGGTGCAATATGAAGCATAGTATAGTTTCTATTTAACAAGTCTGTTTCCGTTTCAATGTATGTACGATACAATCTTTCACGATCCATCGAATTACAAACTGGACATATCCCTGTATCTTTATTCCACATCTCAAATTTATATTTCGGAAAATCATAATGTGCTGGCCAAGGTGAAAATTTTTCAAATTGTTGATTGCAATATTGACAATAACAGAATTCTTTCTCAAACATGTGAGCAACTAATTTGTGTAACCCTTTTTTTATCTTTTCATTATAAATTTGATCTATTTCGCCGTTTCTTACTGCATCCTTAACTATAAATCCCGCATTTTCTAAACAATAAGATAAACTCTCTTTATACTCACTTTCAGAACTTAAAAATCCACTATTATATGCATCTATAATTAATTCAATCCACTCTTCAATTGTCATTAACATAAAATGCATTTGTTTTTGATTTTGTCCACTATGTTGTCTAAAATAACTAAGAGGTTCTTGTATATAAACTACTTTTCCTTTTCTCATCATATCTATCCAAGTTGCAATATCATTAATAGCAGAATAAGCCTTTCCTTTAAAATACCCAAACTTACCTTCAAACAAATCCCGATTAAACAAAACAGTTGTCGGCTCACCAACTATATTTTTTAAGTTTTTTAACATATAATTCCCTAATTCTTTTCCTTCAAAAAGTGTTGTTTCTTTCGCGATTTTCATATTCAATGTTGAAGGTGGTAATATCTCTCCATTCTCATCAATCAGTTCACGATATGACGTCACAAATGAAATGTTTTCTAATGCCAAAAAGTATTTCATCATTCTCTCGATCTTTTCATGATGAAATAAGTCATCATCTAATAAAAAGTTTATATAATCCCCATTCGCAAGTTCTATACACTTATTAAAGTTTTCAGCAACTAATGGCGTTTCATTTTTAACATATGTAATACACTCATATTCACGTAAGTACGGTTGAATCATAACATTGACTTCATTATTTGTACTGTCGTCAGAAATAATAATTTCTATATTTTCATATGTTTGATTCAGAGCACTGTTGAGCGCTAATTCCAAGTAATAAGGTCTATTGTATGCAGGAATAAGTATACTTACTTTCGGTAAAGAAGAATTATTATTTATATGCTGTTTTTTCTTTTCTATATTTATTTTCTTTCCTCTAATTTTTTGGTAATAGTCTAATGTATATAATATCGATGATGGAACTATCCTTCTTGCATAATCTAGAAAATTAGTTATCGCTTTGTCTAAATCTTTTTCGTTGGATAAGAAACCATATTTTTCTCCCGCTATAATACTGTGTGAAAAATCTTCTAACCCATCCATCATTTTATTAGATTCATTTAACTGTTGATCTGGATGTAATCGAAAGTAACTAAGTGTCTCTGCTATATATACTGCTTTTCCTTCACTTAATAAAGATAACCATGAAGCTATATCTACATTACATAAATACCGCCTCTTATCAAAAATCCCATACGGTTCTTGTAACTCATTTTTACGAAATAAAACTGTTGTTGGTTCTCCAATATAATTTTTTTGATCCACAATTACCTTATTTCCTAATTCTATTCCCTCTATAATCGTATCCTCTTCAAATAAACGGACAGTTGAATAAATATGTCGTAGTTCTTTCCCTTTATCATCAATTACTTGACGATGAGATGTTACTAGCTTAATTTCATTATCTAGATCATTGAAAAAATACTTCATCATCTTTTCAATTTTATTCACATGAAATATATCATCATCCATTAAAAAATTTATATACTCACCGTTCGCTTCATGAAATAACATTAGCGCATTTTCAAATTGTCCGAGAGTTGATCTGTTTTTTATATAAATAATATTTAAATGATCACATAAATATTTTTGTAACACCTTTTCTGTTTCGTCATTCGTGCTGTCATCTCCAACTATAATTTCTATATTAGGGTACGTTTGTTCTAACACACTACATAACGCCTTTTCAAAGTAGCGAGGACGATTATACGTAGGAATTAACACACTTACCAACGGAAGTTGCTCTACGACCTCTTCAATTCTTTCAATACGATTTCTCATTTTAACTCTCTCACCTCTTCGCATATTATTTATATACGCGACACAAAAATCACATTACTTTAACTGTATGGAGCCTATATACTTTTATGCAAACATGAAACAAAATATCATACTTTTCGTTCCTGAATAAACATATTTAATAACGCGGACATTTTATTTGCACCTTTTTTATTCATATGATCACTATCATAAAAATCATCCTCACAAAATAATGGCGAATCAAATAGATCTATGATTTGAAAAGAATATTGAGTTTGAAACTCATTTATAACTTTATAAAAATCTTCTTTTAATTTCTTACTACTACAATTGAAATAATGTGAAGTAACAGGGAATACAACAATTAATGGCTTTATATCGTTTTTTAATAGTAATTCTAAATATTTCTTAAAAATCATTTTATTTTCAACTAAAGTATGAGGATACGCCAATTTAGCGTGTGAAGCTGCTCTTATTTTCCCGTGTTCTTCAAAAGGAATGTGAAGAGGAGTGGTATTCCACTCAGCATTTATCCAAGGCAGTATCAATGATTCATCTTTTAGTTCGTCTAATAAAATATATTCAAAATGCAAATTAAAAATAGAAAAAAGTGGTTTCGGAGTATTTAGATGTAAGAATCCATCCGTGGGTAAAGGAGAATAAACTACAGTATGATGACCATCTTGAAACAATGGATAATATACTTTGTGAATTCTATATGATTCAGATGATAACGACATATCAAAGTAAAACGAGAAATAAGCTATTCCTATTAAACAATATTGAAATGAATGAGTGTTTGATAGAAGTTGTGACGCTATTAAATAATCATAGTATAGATCTTGAGATGGAAGTGTTAATTTTATTGACTTTTTTGAGAGGAGCTCCGTACTTATGCCACAATGTGGATAAGACAAACCGGTAGCAAACAATTCATACGTCGGATCACTCTTTGCTTTTTTTATAGAAATGTATAAAGACATAAGATCCGGATTTATTTGATAGATAGAAATTAATTTATCCTTCCATTCATACATGTATTTTGTTAAATTAATAATTTTTGAACTTTGTACGCCCCTATTTATCAAGTCATTTGTAAGTTTTTCTGCGTCCCCTCTCCAAATGACTATATATTGAAAAGAACTTTCTATACGAACAACATTTGAAACGTCTACAACATGAACTATTGTTTTACATTTATTTTTGTCTAACGTATTTCGAATCCTATCCCCTGATAATTCATCACTTAAAACAATGATTTTAAATTGCTCCTTCATGTACATCCCCTCCATTATATGTATAATATGAAATTCATTTTTAATTCGTAACAATCATATACACCTGCAATCTAACAAAAAAATAGCTCCACCATTAGGCGTAGCTATTTTTACAATTATTGCTTATTCAAATCATATTCCTTTATCTAACTCATAAAGTTTACGATACTTTTCATTTTCTTTCAGAAGTTGTTTATGGCTACCTTGCATGACAATTTGGCCACGATCAAGGAATATTACTTCGTCTACATGTTCTATTCCTACAAGATGGTGCGTAATCCAAATAACCGTCTTTTCTTCCGTTGCAGAAAACATTGTTTCAATTAAAGACAATTCTGTTTTTGGATCTAAACCGATAGTCGGTTCATCAAGTACAATAATTGGTGTTTCTTGCATAAGAGTTCTAGCAAAAGCAACCCTTTGTCTTTCCCCACCAGAAAACCGTTTTCCCATTTCATGCATTTTTGTTTGTAATCCGGCTGGAAGAGAAGTAATATGTGAAGCTAATTGTGCCTTCTCTAAAGCTTTCCATATCTCTTCATCCGTCGCCTCTGGTTTGCCGATTCTCACATTATTTCCAATTGTCGTATCAAACAAATGTGGCTTTTGATTTAATACAGAAATATATTTAGATAAAAGATTCGTATGAGCTCGTTTACCATTCAATACAACTTTGCCATTTACTGGGCTTAACGCACCTGTTAATAATTTTAGTAAAGTAGATTTCCCTGTCCCACTCCTGCCTAAAATAGCAATTTTCTTCCCTGCTTTTATTTGTAATGATACGTCTTTTAATACAATCTCGTTACTATCTGGATAACTATACGATACGTGATTCAGTTCAATATCTACATGTTTTGGTTCAATGTAATCTTTCTCCTCCTGCAAATCCATTTCATCATGTAAAACACTATCACTTTCTACGCGATTAAGACGATGAGTAGATTCTACATACGACGGGATTCGATCGATGGCATCTGCAATAGGAATAAGCGCGTTCGTTACAGATAAAGTCATTAATACGAAAGCTGCGATTACGGTTGGAGCAATTTGTTCGCTTGCCGCTTCATTCCCAGTCCATATAATCATCGAAATAACTACAATACCTACTACTAATTGAATGATACTGTCCCGAATATGATACCAGCGTTTCACTCTCTTTTCTATTTTTAACAACTGATCATTTTGTTTTACATACTCATTAATAAATTCACCTTTACGACCACTCGCCTGCCAATCAGATAATCCAAAAACAGCATCCGTCAGTTGTTGATACAAACGGCTTCTACCTTGCTTCAAAGTAACATGGTGTTTCTTCATTAAAAGTAATGATACAAACGGAAGAAGAAACACGATAATAGCTAACATACAACCTACAATAAGTGCAAACACAAGGTCAAATGCACCGATAACAAGTACGAAGATACTATAAACAACTAGCGCTAATATGCTAGGGAATATTGTACGTAAATATAGGTTTTGCAAATGCTCTATATCTTCGGATAACACTCCTAACATATCACCCGTTTGAAATCGAGAACGAAAAAATAACGCCTGTGGTTCTACTATTCTATATAGTTTCGTTCTCATTTTTTCTAATATACGTAGTACGACATCATGTCCGACTAAGCGCTCTATATAATGAAACACAGCTTGCCCTATACTAAACGCTCTTGTTGCAACAATAGGAACATATACAGCCATTACATTTTCTGGTCTAAGGGCAGATTTTGAGATCAAATAACCTGAAATAAAAAGTAACATCGCTCCTGAACTAACTCCAAGAAGACCAAGGAAAATAGTTAAAGTCATTCTACCTTTATTTTGTTTTATATAAGGTTTAACCCAGTTGCTCATTTCTCTCCCCTCTCTTCCCTATGAAAATGTAATGTCTCATTCTCTAAAAGTTCTTCATACGTCCCACTTTCTTTCATTTCCCCTTTATTTAAAATAAGGATATGGTCCATTTGTTTCATCCAATGTAGACGGTGGGTTGCTAAAAATACTAATTTTCCATTAAATAGACGTAACATCGCTTGCTTTATTTCAAATTCGGTTTCAATATCAAGATGTGCCGTAGGCTCATCTAATAAAATGATTGGTTTTTTACTTAAAAGTGCACGCGCCATAGCAACACGCTGTTCTTGTCCGCCACTTAGCATACGTCCACCTTCTCCAATTCTTTCGTGCATCCCATTTGGAAGTGATGTAACGAGTGAACGAAGGCCGACTTCATTAATAACTCTTTCAACTTCTTCATCTGTTGCATTTGTTTCATAAAAACGAATGTTATCCTTTAATGAAAGCGGAAAAATATAAGGTTGCTGCGGAATGTAAGCAATATTTTTTTGCCAATCTTCACGAGTAGATCCATCAACTTCTAGACCATTTACTAACATCTTTCCACTCGAAGGAGATAAAAACCCGGCTAATACGTCGATTAACGTCGATTTCCCCGCACCACTTTCACCAATAACACCAATAGCACCGTTACCTTCCCAAGTAACATTAATCCTTTCTAATATAGCCTTCTCAGATTCAGTATTATTAACTTTGATATCTTGTAATTTCAAGCTACTAGAGGCATTCCATACTATATCTTCATTTAAATCTTTCTTTTCTATTCCTTTTTGTTGTTGCAAAATCTCTTCTATTTGCTCCATCGCAATTTGTCCATCTAATGTCGCATGATAATTTGCTCCCACTTGTTTAATCGGCAGAAAATATTCCGGAGCTAAAATCAAAATTGTAAGGGCTGGTAATAGTATAATCGTTCCATCTATTAAGCGTATCCCTAATCCAACTGCCACAAACGCGATTGATAAACTCGTAAAGAAATCTAATGCAAAAGAAGAAAGAAAAGCAACTCGCAAAGTACGCATCGTTGCTTTTCTATATCTTTTACTTACTTTTTCAATCTTTCCTTCGTGCTGTTCACTTTTCCCTAAATACTTTAATGTTTCTAAACCTTTTAACGTATCTACAAAATGGTTCGAAAGTACACGATATATCTCATACTGACTATCTGCCATTTTTTGCGCTGCTAATCCGAGAAGAATCATAAATATGATCACGATAGGAATCGTTACAACTAAAATGATTCCAGACTCAATATCTAGCGTAAAAACATATAGTACAATTAGACCTGGAACGATACTGCTTCTAATCATTTTAGGAATCGTTAATTCAATATATGTTTTAAATTTCTCAATCCCCTCAATTGATAAGGTAACCAGATGACCAGTTCCAACCGTTTGAACATACCTTGGACCTAATGTGAAATATGCCTCTATCAATTGTTTTCTTAGTAACGACCCTGTTTTTTCGGCAAAACGTTCCACTAATATTTGTGATGTTCGAACTACTATGTTACGCGCTGCAAACGCGATACCAAAATAAACAATTTCACTTAATATTGTTTGTACTGTCTCTCCATGAAATAAAAACGTAATAGCTCGTGCTAAAAAGATTGTTTGCGCAATAATACTAAAAGCTTCTAAAATACTAATAATCGTTAACGCTACATATAAAATACGGCTACCGGGATAAGACGGAAGTCCTCTTTTTCTTTTCATTAGTACTCCAAATCGTTGTCTGACTTAACAGGTTGTCTAAATACATAATAACTCCATATTTGACTTCCGATAACGAAAGGCAAAATAGCAATCGCAAAGTAAGTCATAAGTTTTAATGCATAAGCTCCTGATGCTGCGTTGTAAATTGTCAAATCATTCATTGCTCCTAAAGAGCTAATCATAACACGTGGGAACATACCGATAAATACACTCGCACTTAGTAAAATGATTGTTAAACTCGTCATAAAGAAAGCCCAACCATCTCTTCTTCTTTTATTTAATAAAGTGGACACTAATAGTGCTACAAAAGCTCCGATTGGTACCATAATCCATTCTGTTCCATGAGCAGTGAAAATGTCGGTTTTCCATAACCCCACACCAGCAAAAACAAGAAGTGTAATTAATGAAAATGGTGCAATTTTTATTGCAGCAATTCGTGCACGTTCTCTCAATTTACCAGTTGTACGTATCGTAAGAAATTGTAATCCGTGAACAATACATAGTAGGAGAAACATTACTCCCCCAAGTAACGCAAATGGATGAAGTAATTGCAGGAATCCACCTACAACATTTTTACTCTCATCAATAGGTACACCTACCATAAAGTTTGCAATCGCAACTCCCCAAAGGATAGGAGGTAACATACTTCCAATAAACATCCCCCAATCCCACGCACTCTTCCATTTATGATTATCTATTTTCGCACGAAATTTAAAGGAAACACCTCTTAAAATTAAAGCAAGAAGCATAAATACAAACGGAATATAAAAACCACTAAATAAAGTTGCATACCAGTGCGGAAATGCCGCAAACATGGCTCCACCAGCACAAACAAGCCATACTTCATTCGCGTGCCAGAACGGTCCTATTGTATTTAAGTAAACTCGTTTTTCAAAATCATTCTTTCCTAAAAACCTCGAAACCATTCCTACCCCAAAGTCGAAACCTTCCAGTACGAAGAATCCAACAAATAAGATTGCAATAACTAAAAACCATAACTCATTAAGAGATAACATACTCTTCCTCCTTATCAAATGGATCATGGCTTTGATAATCCTTTTTCGTTTTCTTATTCGTGTGGCCCTTAATGGTACGAACAAATAAGTACACACAAATTCCACCCATAATTAAATACATTGATGTGAATGAAATAAGTGAGAATAATACTTCACCGAATGTTACATTTGGTGATACAGCATCTTCTGTTTTCATTACACCAAATACAACCCAAGGTTGACGACCCATTTCAGTCATAATCCACCCTACTGTATTACCGATGAATGGAAGAGAAATTGCATACACCATTAATTTTAAATACCACGTTTTTTCAGCTAAACGATCTTTTCTTGATAAGAACCATCCGTAAGCTCCTAGAAGAAGCATGAATGTTCCACTCATTACCATCGCTCTAAAACTCCAAAACATTGTATGCACTGGAGGAATATAATCCCCAGGTCCATATTTTTCTTCATATTGTTTTTGAATTTGATTCATCCCTTCAACTTGACCGCTAAACTTATCATACGATAATAGACTTAGCATATAAGGGATTTGAATTTCAAACGAATTTTCTTTCTTCTCTGTATCAATTTTCGAAAATACTGTAAATGGCGCTGGATCCTCACTTGTATTCCATAGTGCTTCAGCTGCCGCCATCTTCATTGGATGTGTCTTAATTAATTGTTGCGCTTGTGCATGACCGAAGAATAATACAAGCGCCGTTGTAATTGTTCCAACAATGATAGAAATTCGGAAAGATTTTTTAAATACTACAGTTTCTTGTCCTTTTGTAATTTTCCATGCACTTACACCCGCAATAAAGAATGCACCTGTTGCAATTGCTGCTGTAATTGTATGCGGGAATTGCACCCATAGTTGTGGGTTTTGAATAATGGCTAAGAAATCATTCATTTGTGCACGACCATCAGCTGCCATTTCATACCCGACAGGTGACTGCATAAATGCACTTGCAGTTAAAATCCAGAATGCTGATAACATCGTTCCAATTGAAAGGAGCCAAATACACATTAAGTGAATTCGCTTCGGTAATTTATCCTCACCGAATACCCATAAACCTAGGAATGTAGACTCAATGAAAAATGCCAGTAATCCTTCAATTGCAAGTGAGGGACCAAATACATCACCTACAAAACGTGAATACGTTGACCAGTTCATACCAAACTGAAATTCTTGTAAAATACCTGTTACTACACCTACTGCAAAGTTAATAAGGAATAATTGCGTCCAAAACTTTGCCATCTTCTTATATACTTCTTGCCCTTTTACCACATACAACGTTTGCATTATCGCAATAATAAAAGCTAAACCAATTGACAGCGGAACAAAAAAGTAATGGAAAATCGTTGTTGATGCGAACTGTATTCGTGCCAATTCGAGCGTTTCCATACTAAAATCACTTCCTTCATAGTTTTTATAATCAAAGTTAATTGAGCAATCTTATCAAACTCAATTATTAAGAAATACGAAAAGACAAAAACATTTTGTATGTATTGTCGAAAAATACGAAGTTTCAGTTTTTCAAACTATTTCAATGCTAATTTTTACCTTTTCACTATTTCTGTAGTGTTTTATTCGTTAATCGAATTGTATAATATACCTGCATAGTAAATTCAGGTTATTTTTGACGTATTATTGACATCATTTTGTCTGAAATATGTCTTTTGTCATTTTTTTGAATCATATTTTCCTCATTAGCAAAATATGTTTTTTCAATATACGGCTTACTTTTATATCTATAAAACAATCGTTTTTTCTTCATACACTTGACTTTCACCCGAAAAAATGTCCTCACAACCACCCTCGATAAATGCTTATTTTTTGTCAAGAGAAAAATATATTTCCAAAATTCAAACTCGAAATAATGTTATTCAAAAATAGAAAATAGCTTCCCTCTTCCTCGACTAAAAGTTCATTCTTTTGTCATTTTTCCATAACAAATAAAAAAGCTGATAGTCAATTAGACTCTCAGCTTTTTTATTTGTTTTGCTGTATGTTTTCTAACGGCTGGTAATATTTCAGTAGCAATTAATTCAATATTTTTCTCAATTTTATCAAATGGTACACCGCCAAAATCAATTTGTGCCATAAAGCGTTGTTGGCCAAACAATTCATATTGGTAAAGCATTTTCTCAATGATTTGTTGTGGGCTACCAACCATTAAAGCATCACGGTAATCTATTGCATTTGTAAATTGCTGTTTCGGATACCCACCACCGCGCAGTGTAAGCATACCAGCATTAATGTGAGGATAATATTCACTAAGTGCATCTTGTGAATTTTTTGCCGTATAAAATAAACTCGTTGTCGCAACTGGTAAACTAGCTGGATCAAATCCACTTTGCTGAGCAGCCTCGCGGTAAGCATCTACTGACACTTTAAAGTTAATTGCTGGACCACCAAGTGTTGTTATCATCATTGGCACACCTGCACGTCCTGCTTTAATTGCACTAGCTGGTGGACCTCCAACTGCACGCCAAATTGGTAAGTTATTATTTTTCGCTCTTGGAATAACCGATGCATGTGCGAGCGGTGCTCTGAACTGTCCATTCCATGTTACATGTTCCTCGTTATTAATTTTTAATAAAAGATCCATCTTCTCTTCAAATAATTCTTCATAATCATTCACGTCATAACCAAGTAAACTATATCCTCCAATACGAGATCCACGACCAGCTACGATTTCAGCACGACCATTAGAAATCAAGTCAATGGTAGCGAAATCCTCATATACTCGAACTGGGTCAGATGTACTTAATATCGTTGCGGAACTTGCAATTTTTATATTTTTCGTAGCTTGCGCGACCGCACCTAAAATAACTGTATGAGCTTGCGTTGTAAAATGCGTTTGATGACTTTCACCTACAGCAAACACATCAAGCCCTGCCTCATCTGCTAACTTAGCTGTTTCAATTAGTTCGTGAATTCTTTTTTCTGGCGTAACTTTCTCCCCATTATGTGGATTTAATACATGATCGCCAATTGAATATAACCCAAACTCAATTCCTTTTCTTGTATCTATACGGTATTTTTCCATAGTTACTCTCCCCTTTAATAAAGTAGTATTAGTTTTTCTTCTAAAAACGTTGGTAAGTCAAGTATATCTCCGTATTACCTATCTCATCACTTGATTAGTCAATTGATGATGTAAAAAAAATTACTCTTGCGGTAATTCTTTTTTTTCGCTATGCTTATGAACTTTCGTCATCAGCTCGTATAATATTTTCTGCTCTTCTTCATTTAATACATCATCAAAAAACGAAGATTGAAATGCAAGTTGCTCTGGCAATGCTCTCTCTAAAGCTGCTTCTCCTTGCTCTGTAAGACTAATTGTTTTCGTTTTCCAATCTTGTTTTCGTACAATATATCCTTCTTTTTCAAGACGAGTTAACATTCGAGAAATGCCACCTTGTGTAACAGTTACCTTTTCAGCTAACTCCATTTGTGTTAGTGGTTGATACGTACGTATTTGCAAAAGCACATCAAATTGAGCTGTCGTTAAATCAAAACGTTTTAAAAACTCATTTGACATTTGATTACTTTGGTTCGTAAATCGTATTAAACGTAACCATATTAATGATCCTATCGTATTATCACGCATGTTTCATCACTTCCTAGCGTTCATCTTACTATCACTTTACCACTCAAGTGATGGTAATGCAAGTGAAAAAGTATTCGACATTATATTACGTATCCACTAAACCAATCTATATAACTCCTGAATCACCAATAAACAAACAAGAGTGCTTAGATAAACCCTTTAGGTTTCCTAACACTCTGATATCTTTGTAGATTTTAGGGTATGAAAATAATAAATAATTATTGAATAAATGTAAAAAACTAAAAAATGAATATTCATAATCACTCTTATAGCGTAATATAACACTGGTTATACCCTTATCCTATCTACTACAATATCCTTATGTACGGCTAATTACATTTGTGAAGGTATGTAAAATGAATTCAAGTTAATCATTTATTAATTACAAATATTCTTATTAATGAATTTCTGATTTATCTATTTTCAGAAAATTGATGGATTATTTAACGATGTGAATCCTAGAAACGAGCCAAAATCTATTCAAAAAATGGAGTATAGTTGTAATTACAGCTGTGTTATTGATTTCCCAATTGAGTTAGTTATCTCAACTGCACATAAGAGCTGAAGCACCTTCAAATTCTACTGTATTTCATAAATTAATGCCTAAATATTTAATAACCAATTTTAATTTTGATATGGATGCATCAGCTGTTACGATAACGCAGTAATTGAAAATCTCTTTGGAATCATGAAGTCTGAATTTCTATACCGAAAAGAATTTAAAAATATAGACCACTTTAAACACGAACTAACAAAGTACATAGCGTACTATAATCATAAAAGAATTAAGGCAAAACTAAAAGGCATGAGTCCGATACAATATCGGATTCATGCCCAAGAAGCTACCTAATGAAATAATGAAATTTATCTATATTTTTAATGCATTAATCAAATCTTTTATCAATTTTTCCTCATCATTTTTTAATTCTTCTAGCCTATCTACAATTTTCAAAATAATATCATTATCTTTTACTAAGCTATATTTAACAAACATATTGCGTATAATTAATGCTCGATCTTCAATTTTCTTTGCATCTTGATATATTTTCGTTTCTATTATTTGATTTTCTAACATAAAGTTAATCCGGGAGGCCATAACCTTTTTATGCTCCCACAAAATATGTGTATTTCTTATATCTATATATACCTCTCCCTGGATTAATGCTTCGAAGTAATTATAAAGTTGCTTATAAGATTCCATACCATAAAATCTTTCCCAGGGTTCCAATAACATACTAAACTTCTCAGAAGTATTTCTCGAATGAAGATAATCTTCCAAAGATTCAATCACTAATTTTTTATTAAATTCATATTCTCCTTCTGGATTAAACTTATATAAGTAAACTTGATTACATTCATTCTCTATATTCTCTAGGTATAAATAGGATTTTCTAAATTCAGAAAAACTTACTTTTGAACTCTTAAAAGAAACATTCTTATTAAACCCTAATACATCAAACGTCTCTGAATTTATGTCATAACCATATACTAATATATCATGAGAAAAATGTCTCTTTTTATAGGTACGTCTATCCGGAATATAATATTCATCTACATTCAAATACACATAATAATTTTCATTCAGGGACTTTATTACAAAATCTATTATGTCCTGATTTGTAAATTTAATTAAATCTCTTTGTAGCTTCTGTACTTTTAACCATGGACAAATAGTATGATCATACATATAAAAACAAAATGGTACCGGTGATTTAAATTCCTTATCAAATGCTACTTGAATGTAATTACTATAGAACCATGGATACGCTTCTTCGTGATTTAAGATAATGGCTAATGGATAGGCGTAAAATTGATATCCATAAACTGGTGGTTTTTCTATTGGCAACTTTTTTTTACCCATTATTTTCTCCTATTCAATTAGTTTTTTTAAAGGGAAAAATTCAGAAATTAGAAACAGTGGTTCTTTTTCACTGTTAATAGTATAGGTTTTCCCTAAAATTTTGTCTTCACACCCTATTTGAAGATGTTTAGCCATCCCCTCTTCTTGATATATATTTACATTTTCAATTTTCCTACTGGTATCTAGCTTATACTTATCTAAAATTTTTCCGATTGGCTCAACCCCTTTTATCAAATCTTCCATAACTTCTTTTTGAAACTTTTCTATAAATACAATAGAAATGGCATATAAGAATATTTCGCCTGTTTCTTCACTTTCTAAAGTTGCTTCTCTAACTAGGAAATAATCAGGTAATTTTGTATTAAATACTTTTAGTATAGGCAGATCTGTATTCTGCCGTATTAAATTCACTTTTATAATAGTATTATGGTATATTTCTAGTAATTCAGTCATCGAAGATTTAGTATATGTCACTAGTCGCCCATAACTACTTAGTTCGTATTCTTTTATATGCACACGGCATTCTCTCCTAATTTTTATTTTTTTGAATTAAATACTTTCCGATTACTAAATAATCCAAATCTATATTTAAAAAGCATTTAATAGCATCATTTGGTGATTCAACTATCGGTTCTCCATTATCATTAAATGAAGTATTCAAAAGAATTGGAATACCTGTTAAATTTTTAAACTCAGAAATTAATTTATGAAAATTCAGATTCATATCCTTTGATACTGTTTGCATTCTTCCAGTCCCATCAATATGAGTAATTGAAGGTACATCCTTTTGTTTAGAATTATGGATTTTCGGAACAAACAACATATAGTAAGAACTTTCTTTCATAGAAAAATATTTATCTTGTTCTTCTTCTAAAACAGCAGGTGCAAATGGTCGAAACGGTTCTCTATGCTTAATTCTTGTATTTATAAGGTCCTTCATATCATTATATCTAGGATCTGCTAATATACTACGATTTCCTAATGCTCTTGGACCTACTTCTGATTTCCCCTGAAACCACCCTATAATATTTTTATCACTAATTAATTTAGCAACCGTTTTATGCAAATTTTTTGGTTCTGATACTATTATTGATTCTTTATATTGTTCTAGAGACTGTTTTATTTCTATTTCAGTGTATTCCTTTCCTAAGTACGGAGAAAAATCTGTTTTAGAGGGATTCCTATGCTTTCCTCCTAAAGCATAATACCCATAAAGGGCCGCTCCAATTCCAGTACCGGTATCACCTGTTGCAGGCATTACAAATACATTTTCAAAAGGAGTATTCTCTAAAACTTTATAGTTTACAACACTATTTAAAGCTACACCTCCAGAAATACATAAGTTTTTTATTTGAGTTTTTTCATATAAATAATTGCAAAGTTTAATTACAATATCCTCAGTATGATATTGAACTGCAAAAGCAAAATCAGCTTTTGCTTGCTCCAATCTCTTAAGCGTTTTCATATTTTCCAATACGTGATTTATGTACTGTTCCATTTCTCTCTGTTGCTCTAAGCTTTGATTGAAATTCCCATTTATATCACAATTATAGAATTTATAAAATTCCTTCACATATTTGTCCGTACCATAAGGAGCTAAGCCCATTGTTTTACCAGGTTCAATATAACCCTGTGAGTTAAATCCTATGCTATTAGTAACTATTCCATAAAAAAATCCTAATGAATTTGTATAAACCTGTTCATAATCCTCACCTACTACTTCGCCTTTAATATCCTTTAAAGTAGAAATCTGAGATCCTTCTCCTAAATAATATGTTATTGTTTCTCCAAATATTTGATTCTTACTATTTATTTGGCTCCCTCCACCATCTAAAACTAAAATAGCTGATTTTTCAAATTTCGATGGATAAAATACACTAGCTGCATGACTAAGATGATGACTAATTAACTTAACTTTTTTTCTATATTTAAGGTAATAACCAGGTGTTAGATAATCATTTGCCACTATTAAATCTACATCATCAATAGAAATTCCTTCCGAATCTAAACAATATTTTGCAGCCTTACACCTCGAAACACGTTCACCTAGCTTATATGCATATTTAACCCGTACTAACCTTTCCTCTTCTACAGCAACCTTAATTTCACTATTATCAACTAAACATGCTGAAAAATCATGTAAAGATCCACCCAATCCTAAAACCCTCATTTTATTTTCCTCCTACTCTCCAGTTCTTCATTACCTAATCATTTTAAAATAGGTTTGTGAACTATTTTTAATGTGTAGCTTTAAAGCATTATTTGAGTTATAAAATTCCTCTAATGATATTTGATTATTTAGAAATTTTACAAATAATTTGGGATCTAAGTGCTCAGAATATATTTCACAGAAATAGTGCATATTTTTAGACAAATTTTCAATTCTATTTTTTCCAACTGGATGTTCCATGTGATAAAC
>NZ_QPEL01000124.1:0-587 GCF_008368965.1 Bacillus sp. AY2-1
GCATCCGTATTTTGCGTTGCATCTACTAAGTCTTCTGCACCAACAAGTGGCAGTTCACTAATTGTAGCTAAATGTTTTACAACTGCTTCAATATATTCTGGATCTGCATTTAAGCCTGTACCAACTGCAGTTGCTCCCATATTTACTTCATATAGATGTTGACGTGATTGCTTGATACGTTTCATATCACGTTCAAGTACGCGAGAATACGCTTTAAATTCTTGTCCAAGACGAATTGGCACAGCGTCTTGTAAATGTGTACGACCCATTTTAATAACATGATCGAACTGCTCTGCTTTTAATTCAAATACATCGTGCATATAACCCATCGTTTGTAATAAGCCTTCTAATGCATTTAATGTTGCAATATGAATCGCCGTTGGGAATGCATCGTTTGTTGATTGCGCCATGTTTACATGACTATTTGGACTAATATAATGATAGTCTCCCTTTTCCATTCCTAATAATTCAAGAGCACGATTGGCCATGACTTCATTTGCATTCATATTCATTGAAGTACCTGCTCCGCCTTGGATTGGATCTACGATGAAATGATCATGCCATTTTCCATCAAGAATTTCTTGAGC
>NZ_QPEL01000125.1:0-8206 GCF_008368965.1 Bacillus sp. AY2-1
AATTTGGGTTTTAATATAGGAATCAATTTTTTAAAAAATTTTTAGAAATTTAAAGATAAAGTATTGTATACATGTAAGTATGATTAAAAATGAAAAGTTGTAAATGCTAAATTTAATTAAATATGCCTTACTCTCTTTAACATTGGCCTGAATGAATAGTTTATAGGAGATTACACTGGCTAAAGATGCGATAATTGTTCCAAGCCCTCCAATATTTACTCCTAGTAATAAAGCTTTCCAATCAGAAGTAAAGTTTGATAGAAGAATTGAAGTAGGAAAATTGCTAATCAATTGACTCAAAAATATGGAACTAAAGAAGACTGAAGTATCTCCTCTTAAATTAGCGCGAGCAAATGTCCCCAGTGCATCGGAATGGGAAATGTTTCCGATAAAAATAAAAAAACAGACAAAGGTTATTAGAAGAAAGTAATCGATCTTAAATAGTAAGTTTCTATCTAACGTAAATGCTGCTATCAGTGTGACTATTAGCGCGATGTAATAATTAATAACACCAAAAATAGATGCAATGATAGTAATAAGTATCAAAATCCAGACGGTAGCTTTTTTTCGATTTTTCACGGTAATAACAGGTAGTTCTATTTTCAAATCTGTTTTTTGAAGTTTTTGAGTAAATATAAATAATAAACTAATTCCAAGTACAGCTAAAAGCAGAATTGAACCTAAAAATGGGATGAGCTTAATTCCATAGTAAGAATATAGGTATAAATTTTGTGGGTTTCCCATAGGCATCAAGCTACTACCGATGTTTGCTGCAATTGTCTGCAGGATGATTGTATCCATCATGTTCATTTGTGTTTTTTTACTAATGACAAGTGTTATTGGTACAAAAGTGAGGAGAGCAACATCATTTGTTACAAACATGGAGCAAATAAAGCATAACAAAATTAGAATAATAGATATTGACCTGCTGTTATTGCATTTATTTAAAATCGCAACGGCAAGTTTGTCTAATATCTTTAGCTGTTCCAAGGCCTTAATGGCTACCATCAGATTAAATAAGCTAATTAACACTTCAAAGTTAATATATTCGATCTTTGGCGAATGTATTAAGCAGCTTACAATTGCTAGTATCAGTGAAATGGTAAGCACTAAATCCTTTTTTAAAAATTCGAATTTCATAAGGAGTCTTTTTTTATTTTGAACGAATACTATTTCTTTCACAATACACCACCTGTAATCTATGTTAGTAAATATACGTTTTTTGGGATAACTCGATATTGCTAGAAAAGAGGATGTCATAAGGTCCTAAATAAGAGTTTTGTAATGTTTCATCCCTTCAACAAAATCTTTTTTTCTTAGTGTCTTTCATGTTGTAAATATGTGCAATATAGACGAATCCAACTAGGGGGATTAATTGAGAAAACAAATGTTTTTTGTATGATAACATAAATAAATTAAATGTTTTATTTTTTTAATATTCTTATAATATTCCATTGATTCTTGATTTCAAATACTTTATGTGAACTTCTAAAAGAGAAAAAATATGCATGTTTTTATGAAGAAAATAGAGGCTTGTCAGAGGTTAGGTAGAACAGCATCCGCGACGTTTGGATACTGTATAAAATTCACAAAATCTCACTGTTTTTTTAGATGAAAAATCTTAAAATATTTTTTTGTTTTTATAAAAATCTGTACTTTTTCGTAACATTCTGTACTTTTAATTATAAATTAAAGACAAGCTTCTCTTAGTTGAAGATTGAAAGCGCTTCATAGTTTTTCTATAAATTTTTTATCTAGCCTATTTTTGAGATTAGTAGTGAGAAAGGAGATATTTCCATGTTCTTGAGAAAATTAACAAATAACCAGTTAATCACTATTGATTTTATGATTTAAATCACCGGTAAACGAAACAAACATAATAGTACAACAATGTTAGTGGATAAAAATATTAGTTTGCAGAAAGGGGTAGAGCATCCGTTTGTATAAGCGTTAAGTACTTCAAAATTTCAGTTTTACGGTTACATGTTGTGCTGTTTGCTTAAACAGGCCAATCCGATTAATATAGAAAATTTTTATCCTTGTTGTATTTGAATATGAAAGAGGTATTTATACCAGGAAATATAGGTGATTTTATATAAATTATAATATATAAATTTTGGCGTGGAGTGATGATATGGAAAGGTTTTTTGTAGAGTTAGTCGGATCAACAAATGATTTTTTATGGTCTAAATTGTTAATTATTATGCTTGTTATTTGCGGAATTTATTTTACATTTAAATTGAATTTTGTACAGTTTCGAATGTTAAAAGAGATGGTCCGTGTATTAATGGAGGGGAAAAGTGGTTCTAAAGATCAAATCTCTCCTTTTCAAGCGTTTTGTATTGGTATGGCAGCCCGCGTTGGGACAGGGAATATTACAGGAATTGCGATTGCAATTGCATTAGGTGGTCCTGGAGCTGTATTTTGGATGTGGATTATTTCTATTATTAGCTCGGCATCTAGTTTTGTCGAAAGCACATTAGCACAGATATATAAAGTAAAAGATAAAACTGGTTTCCGCGGTGGTCCATCCTATTATATGGAAAAAGGGTTGAATAAACGTTGGATGGGAGTATTATTCTCTATTTTAATCACAATTACTTTTGGACTTGTATTCAATTCAGTACAATCAAATACAGTTACAATTGCTTTTCAAAACTCATTTGGTACAGATCGTCTAACAGTTGGGATAATCATGGCCATTGCTTTCGCTGCGATTATTTTTGGTGGTGTACAACGTATTGCAAAAATGGCTGAATACAAGGTGGTATTTTTAGCGGTATTATACATTGGAGTTGCATTATTTGTTGTAGTTACCAACATATCAAAAATGCCGGAAGTTCTTTCTCTTATTGTTCAAAACGCATTTGGTTTTAAACAAATAGCAGGCGGTTCAATTGGTGCAGCACTTATGAATGGAGTTAAACGCGGTTTATTCTCAAATGAAGCTGGTATGGGAAGTGCACCAAACGTTGCTGCAACAGCAACAACAAGTCATCCGGTGAAACAAGGACTGATTCAAGCATTTGGTGTATTAACGGATACACTAATCATTTGTACTAGCACCGCCTTTATTATTTTGCTGTCTGATGCATATAAACAACCGGGGTTAAATGGTATTGCACTTACACAAGCAGCATTAAGTGAACACATAGGCCCTTGGGCATCGGGTTGTCTTGCTATCTTTGTTTTTTTATTTGGATTTGGTGCGTTAATTGGCAACTATTATTATGGTGAAACAAACATTCGCTTCTTACATACAAGTAAAGTGTGGTTAATGATATACAGAATAAGTGTGTTGGCTATGATTGTATTTGGTTCTGTTGCAAAGATTCAAATTGTATGGGATTTAGCGGACTTATTTATGGGCTTTATGGTTATTATTAATTTAATTGCTATTACCTTACTTTCAAAAGTAGCATTTGCGGCGTTACAAGATTATATAAACCAGAAAAAAGCTGGTAAAGATCCTATTTTTTATAAAGAAAACATTAAAGGACTTGAAAATATTGAATGTTGGGATAGTTATGAGAAAACTTCAAAAAAGAAAAGTGTGTAATAAGAAGGATATTCAGACTGCAATATGTCTGAATATTTTTCTTGGTTCTAGTGCAAATATTATTGATTATAGTAAAGAAAAAATCATTCTATATAAAGTTAATAGTACGGGGGAATATTATTAAATGATAAAGGATTCTAGCGTTCAAGTTGAGGGGCAAGAAAAAGTTTGCTTAGATCAATGGGTAGCTCATTATCGAGCGTATGCAGCTAAGGGACGAAGCGCCAGTTATATTCCCGCTCTGGGGGAAATAAATGTATCGCAGTTAGGTATTTGTATAGTAAAGCCAGATGGAACAATGATAAAATCAGGAGATTGGGAGATACCTTTCACATTACAAAGTATATCAAAAGTAATCGGTTTTATAGCCGCTTGTTTAAGTCGCGGTATTTCTTATGTATTAGAACGAGTTGACGTAGAGCCAACTGGAGATGCCTTTAATTCAATTATTCGTTTAGAGATACATAAACCAGGAAAACCTTTTAATCCTATGATCAATGCTGGAGCGATTACGATAGCTTCACTTTTGCCAGGGACATCGGTGCAAGAAAAATTAGAATCTCTATACGTATTAATTGAAAAAATGATAGAGAAGCGTCCCGCTATTAATGAAATAGTATTTCAATCAGAATGGGAAACGGCTCATCGTAATAGAGCATTAGCATACTATTTAAAGGAGAATGGTTTTCTAGAATCAGATGTGGAGGAGACACTAGAGGTTTACTTAAAACAATGTTCGATTGAAATAAATACAGAAGATATTGCCTTAATAGGGCTTATACTAGCACATGATGGATATCATCCTATTCGCAAAGAACAAGTGCTCCCTAAAGAAGTAGCTAGGTTAACAAAAGCTTTAATGCTTACTTGTGGAATGTACAACGCTTCTGGAAAATTTGCTGCTTTCATTGGATTACCAGCTAAGAGTGGGGTATCCGGCGGAATTATGACACTTGTTCCCTCAAAATCTAGGAAGGATTTATCGTTTCAAGATGGATGTGGTATTGGTATTTACGGACCAGCCATTGATGAGTATGGGAATAGTTTACCAGGAATTATGTTGTTAGAACATATTGCAAAAGAATGGGATTTAAGTATATTTTAAAAAGGAGCACAGATATTTTGGTGTTAGAGCGAGTCCAAAAGTGTTCAGACCTTATATTGTGTCTGAACATTTTTGAGTTATAAAGTATCTTTCTAAAGTAGAAGAGTGTAATGAATACTCACAATCTATAATGCTTTCGTTTATAACTTATTTATCAGTTTTTGAAAAAAATAGAGTAAGTATTGTATTAATGCAAATAGGTTTGTATACTGACTGTTAGGCGAAAGTGAGAAGTGATTATTTTGAATCTTAGTAATTTAGTAAAAAAAGACATCTATATTCTCGTTTTAATGATACTTACAGTACCCTTAGTAGGTGAAATAAAGTCATTTCCCTTAAATGAAACATTTAGAATGAGCTTTGGTGCACCAACATTTTTCTTTTTTTTATTATTGTTTCGACGAGTTCCAGCATTTTTACCGGGTTTTTTAACAGCGATAGTCGTGGTAGTATTTCGTATCTCAATGGATGTCATTATAAAGGAAAATATGGATTGGCTAGCCGCTTTTCATACTCACTATCCTAGTTTTTTCTTTTATTTTACTTATTCGTATCTCTTTCATTTAGCAAAAATCAAACGTTTTTATCATCAACCACTAATGATTGGTTTTATTGGTTGCATGATTGAAATACTGTCAGACTGTGTGGAATTAATGATTCAATATTTCGTATTAAAAACATCGATCACATCCGAGGCAATAAATGAGATCATTGTTATCGCATGTTCCCATAGTTTTATAGTTCTAAGCTTTTTCAATATGATGAAATTGTATGAAGCACAATCAAGGGAGCGACATATAAAGAAACAAAATGAACATATGCTCATGCTCATCTCTAATTTATATGAAGATGCTGTTCATTTAAAAAAAACATTACAAGATGCTGAGAATATAACAAAAAAATCCTATGATTTATATAAAACTTTAGACTCTTTTGAGCATAAACAGATGGATTTTCAGTTTGAGGATTTAAGGCAACAGGCATTACAAATTGCTGGTGAGGTCCATGACGTTAAAAAGGATAACCAACGTATTTTTGCGGGACTTTCAAAACTAATTTCTGATGAAAGTTTTACAGATTATATGTCTGTACATGAACTAGTAAATATCATTATACGGGCAAATACGAAATATGCACAGTTGTTAGAGAAAGATATCCAATTTGTGTATAAAATTGATGGTGTGCATCCTCATTATCATATTTATACAATCTTATCTATTATAAATAATATCGTTACAAACGCTGTAGAAGCTATCCAAGGTATGGGAACCATCACAATTGACATTAATAAAGACCACCATTTTGTTGAATTTCAAATAGGCGATAATGGTCCTGGTATTTCTTCAAAATATAAAGATTCAATTTTTGAGCCTGGGTTTACTTCTAAATATGATGATTTAGGCAATCCATCGACAGGTATCGGATTATCGTATGTTAAAGAAATGGTCGCACAACTTGAAGGTGATGTTACGCTTGAGGACAGAACCGAAGGAAAAGGATCAATTTTTATAATTAGATTAGGGATTGATCATATAATTTCGAAAGGGTGATTCTATGTATTTTTATATAGTAGATGATGAAAAAGCGGTTCGCTCAATGTTGGCTCAAATTATCGAGGATGAAGATCTTGGGGAGGTTATAGGAGAAGCTGAGGATGGTTTATCTTTAGAGCAACAAATGGTAATCCTTAAAAATATAGACATTTTATTTATCGATTTGTTAATGCCGAATCAAGATGGAATAAAAACAATTCGTCAAATAAAGCCTTCGTTTAAAGGGAAAATCATCATGGTCTCTCAAGTAGAATCAAAAGAATTAATTGCTGAAGCTTATTCGCTTGGTGTTGAATACTATATTATTAAGCCAATTAACCGGATTGAAGTATTAACAGTTGTTCGGAAAGTCATTGAACGAATTCGTTTGGAAAAATCAATAAAAAACATTCAAGAATCGCTTAATATGGTACTAAAATTGGATAGTAATTCAAGTGTGCAAGAAAAATACCGTAATGAAAAACATTTAAATACTTTCAATCATTTTCAAAATTCCATTCATTTTCTTTTGTCTGAATTAGGAATAGCCAGTGAAAGTGGAAGTAAAGATTTAATGGATATGCTAGATTATTTATATAAATATGAACAAGATAACACGTTGGAACAAGGCTTTCCCTCACTAAAAGAGATTTTTATGAATTTGGCTCAAAAAAAACTTGGGGATTCAGCTGAAGATGCCGAATTAAAAAGGTTCATAGAAGCTTCCAAACAACGGATTCGGAGAGCTATTTATCAATCATTAAACCATTTAGCATCCCTTGGACTTACTGATTTTTTAAACCCGAAGTTCGAAAATTATGCTTCTAGATTTTTTGATTTTACTACCGTAAGGAGAAAGATGACAGAATTGAATAATGAACCAACATTACCTGCTCGTATTGATACGAAAAAATTTATTCAAGTTCTTTATTTTGAAGCAAAACGAATACACCTGGAGTTAAGATGATAAACTCTTGCTAATTATTATTTTCAATTGCTAGATTGATAATTGTTTTCATGTTATTTGTTTTATATAGTTTTTCTAAGAGAGTATTTTCCTTTATTTCATATTGATTTTAAAATCAGAAAATTCCGTATCGATTCGGTAGAAGTGTATGAACTTAGAACAAAAGAATATGTATTTTTTATTTTTTTAAACATTAATATTCATTAAAAAAAACGAGTATTTTCACAATAAAATATAAATACATAGTAAGTTGAATTTAAAAAAAGATGCTATCTTCTAGCATCTTTTTTTCTTTAAGAGGAAATATCATTGATCCTTATATTATTTGAAATTCAAATGCGGGCATATAAATAACGGAAAAGGAGATAATATTTAACAAATTATAATTGGAAATGGTATTTTAGGTCAGAAATGTTTTTATACTAATTAGGTTATTGGTACTAAATAAGCATAATGTCTCGCTTTTCTGCTCTTTAATCTTATCGTTATTTTTTATTAAGTACATATCGTTTTTTAGAAATCTCAATCCTAGCAGAGTATATAAATTGGGTGATAAAAATGTGGAACATAATTACTTCTTATCTTCCAGATTGGAAAGTCTTTGTACAAGCTTTTATCTTGTTTTTAATTCCGTATACTATCTCAAGAGTTTTTCATTGGGTTCGTATGTCAGAGAAAGAGTGGGAAGAATGAGTTGGTGGAAGTCAAGAGACAAACAAGTGAAAAAAATAATATTCAAAGTAAAACGAAACAAGAGCATAAACCTTCTCAAAATGCAATCGTTCATTTCACAAATGATTTTGCCTCTAACTTAGAACTTATAAAGCAACAAATCGGACATAATTCTGATGTTCGCTTTCGGAAGTTTAATATTGGACGCACAGATATTCAGGCTGGGATCGTTTTTGTTGATGGCCTATCAGATAAAGAGATAATTGACAAACATATTATGAAATTACTAATGGATGATTTTTCTGATGAATATAAAAATGAAACTTCTTATGTGGAGGGGACTGTTTCAAAAGAATATATTAAAAATAAAG
>NZ_QPEL01000126.1:0-11921 GCF_008368965.1 Bacillus sp. AY2-1
GAAGGCGTTTCGTTTATTGTGCGATTAATTCAGCATCTATTACTTTCTCCAAATGAGATAATACACGCTTTGCAGCTTCCTCACCTTGATTAATACAATCTGGAAGTCCAGCACCAGCATAGGAGCTACCTGCCAAGTATATACCAGGCAACTCTTTCTGCATAAATGTTGTGAGCTTTTTCATTCGCTCATTATGGCCTACTGTATATTGAGGCATCGCTTCTTTCCAGCGGCTTACGATTGTAAATTCTGGATCCTCTGTAATATCCATCGTTTTTCTTAAATCTTCTAGTACGAGCTGAACGAGTTCTTCTTCAGTTTGTTCTACAACCGCTTCATCACCAGCACGTCCAACGTAACAGCGAAGGAGTGTTTTTCCTTCTGGCGTTGTATGTGGCCATTTTTTATGCGTCCACGTACATGCTGTAATCGTGTAATCGCTATTTCGTGATACGACAAATCCTGTACCATTAATATCGCTCCGGATTGCTGACTTTTGGAAAGCAAGTGCCACATTCGCAACGGATGTGGCCGGAATATTACGGAAGAAACGAAACTGCTTGTACTGAGCAAACATGGACGGCAATACTTTATGCGAAGTTGCCACTACGATGGCGTCCGCTTCTATTTCTTTTCCATTACTAAGAGTAATTGTATAACCATCACCCTGTTTTGCAACTTTTTCAATGCGAGTTCCCTTTATTATCGTACCTTCATGCATCTTTGCTTCGAGAGATTCTACGATAGATTCTAAACCTGTTTTCACTGTTTGGAAGATTCCTTTTTTCGGTTTAGCTTTCTCTTCTTTCGGAGCGAGCGTACGCATACCGAGTGAAATACTGCGATGTTTCTGCTCAATCTGATACATTTGCGGGAATGTTGACATTAAGCTCATTTCATCAATATCCCCTGCATAAATACCCGATAGTAACGGTTCTATTAAGTTTTCAACCACTTCGTTTCCAAGACGATGTCTGAAAAATTGTCCGAGTGATTGGTCAGATACTGGCTTTGACCTCGGCATTAATAGATCAAAACCAGCTCTTAGTTTACCAATTGGGGAGAACAGCCCGGAAAATAGAAACGGCGTAATTTGCGTTGGAATTCCCATCATTGATCCATTCGGCATTTTATGTAACCGATTGTTTACGAGGATAAATGATTGACCGGCTTGATTATTTACAAGTTCATCGCCAAGACCTAATTCTTTCACTAATCTAGCTGCACTTTCTTTTCGTGCTAAGAAAGAATCCGGTCCGCGTTCAATTGTAAATCCATCTTTTCGAACGGTTTGAATTTTTCCGCCAAGTTTACCCGATGCTTCTATAAGTAATGTATCAATCGGCAAGTTTTTTTCATGAATATTTTTTTGTAAGTTATACATTGCTGTTAATCCCGTTATGCCTCCGCCGACGATCACAACTTTTTTCCTCAAGCAGGCTCCCCCTTTCTTCTTACAGTACAGATTCTTTTTTCTTTAATACAACATCTGTTAAACAATCAATAAATGCGTCCGATGCATTTGGCATTTCTGGACGATAATATTTCGCACCAATTTCATCCGTTACAACTTTACACTCAAAGTCGTTGTCATATAAAACTTCTAAATGTTCAGCAACAAATCCAACTGGTGCATATACGAATGAAGTATAACCGTGCCTTTCATTTAGTTCTCTCGTTAAATCTTGTACATCTGGACCAATCCAAGGATCTGGTGTGTTTCCTGCACTTTGCCAGCCTACTGCATAGTTTGCTACTTCAGCTCCGCGCGCGATATAATCAGCTGTTTCATTTAATTGATCTGGATATGGATCGCCCATTGCAATAATTTTCTCTGGTAAGCTATGTGCAGATACGATTAATACTGCTTTTTCACGCTCTGCATCTGACATACCGTTATATATACCTTTCACTGCATCAACCCAGTACTGGATGAATTTCGGCTCTTTATACCAGCTATCGATGCCGTGAATTGTTAAGTTCCCAAGTTTCTCAGCTTCTTCTTGTGCTCGTCCAACGTATGATTTCACGCTAAACGTAGAATAGTGAGGTGCAAGAACAAGTGCGATTGCATCTTGTATTCCGTCGTTATGCATATCTTTCACCGCATCTTCAATAAACGGTTCAATATGTTTTAAACCAAGATACATATGGTACTCTACTTCATCTTGCACTTCATTTAAACGCTTCTCTAACTTCTTAGCTTGCTCTAATGTAATAGTAGCTAAAGGAGAAATACCACCAATTGCACGGTAACGCTCTGTTAAATCTTCCAGCATTTCAGGACTTGGCTTTCTTCCTCTGCGAATATGTGTATAGTAACGTTCAATATCTTCTTCTTTATATGGCGTTCCATATGCCATTACAAGCAAACCAATTTTCTTTTTCATACAGCAATTCTCCTTTACTTCGCTAACTGCCCTTTAGAGTATTCATGAATAAATGTAGTTAAACGTTTTAATGTATCTGGATTTACTTCTGGGAATACACCGTGTCCTAAGTTAAAGATATAACCAGGCTCTTTCATCCCTTGATCTAAAATACCTTTTACATGTTCTTCAATAACAGACCATGGCGCAAGTAAGAATGAAGGGTCCATATTTCCTTGTACCGCCTTATGAACGCCGCGTGCACGTGCTTCTTCAATTGGTAAACGCCAGTCTAAGCCGACTACATCAAGCGGTAAATCGTGCCACTCATTCACTAAGTGTGCAGCTCCTACGCCGTGCATAATCATCGGTACACCCATAGGGCGAACTTCTGCAAAAATACGCTCCATTGCTGGTTTAATAAATACGCGGTAATCTGCTACATTTACTGTTCCAACCCAAGAATCGAAAATTTGAACTGCTTTTGCTCCTGCGTTAATTTGCGCTTTTAAATATGTAATAACCATATCTGCTAGCTTATCCATTAAAGCGAACCAAGCTTTCGGCTCTGCATACATGAACGCTTTCGTATTATGGTAGTTACGAGATGGACCGCCTTCAATCATATAGCTCGCTAATGTAAATGGAGCCCCTGAAAAACCGATTAACGGTACGTCTAACATTTCTGTCGTTAATAAACGAATTGTATCTAATATGTACGGTACATCATCTTCCGGATTAATTTCCCCTAGTTTTTCTACGTCTTGTAAAGAACGGATTGGGTTATCAATAACTGGCCCAATACCTGATTTAATTTCTACATCCACACCAATTGCAGGTAGTGGTGACATAATATCTTTATAAAGAATTGCTGCGTCTACGTTATATTGATCAACCGGCAATTTTGTAACGTAAGCACATAACTCTGGATTGTGTGTAATTTCAAATAAAGAATACTTTTCTTTAATCTTTCTATATTCCGGCTGTGAACGACCTGCTTGACGCATATACCATGCTGGTACATAATCGGTACGTTCCCCCCTACATGCTTTTAAAAATGTCTCATTTATAGTTCTTACCAAGACCCTTGCTCCCTTCCTTACCAATGCTTCGAATACGTTCGATATTTATCTTTTTTTACTATACAGCTTGTAAAAACAAAATGCATAATATTATGTACGTTGTTCATTAAATTGACACAAACATTCGTAAAAACGCTTACTATTTTCACAACATTCTTATTATAACACAGAGAAAAACTATGGTTTAGCTACTTTTGACTTTTCTCCTTCGCGATTCGTTTGTGTATTGTATGGTACAACGTAAAAGCTCGGTTTTGAAAATATGTTAACGAACTTTTCCTCATATTCTCCAGCACCATTTACAGTGCTAACATGCGTATGAATTCCGTTCTCCACTCTATAGATTCGGTACATAATTCTGTTATCTGGAAGTGGCGTCCAACTTAATTTTGCTTTAAATAAACCGAAAGGGCTAAATGATAGTTTCATTTTTACATCTTCAATTCTACGCAGCCGAATCGGAGCACCGATTGTTTCCACACCTTCAGGCTTCATAAACTTCTCTTTATGTTCTACATTAGCCTTCGTTAAAATTTTCTTAAACAATTTTGTCGCAGATGCACTTTCTCCTTGCAACTGATGTTCCTTATCCGTACGGTCATAACCAATCCAAACAGCGCCTACTAAGTTCGGTGTATAGCCGACGAACCACATATCTCTTGCTCCCTTATCGTCATTTGGCAATGAAGTTGTACCTGTTTTTCCAGCTAACGCACCGTTATATACACCTGCTCTCGCTGTCCCTTCCTTCACAACTCCTTCTAACATTTTCGTCATATACCATGCCGTCTGTTTCGAAAAAATTTTCGTCTCTACTTTCGGTGATTCCCCAATGACTGCACCGTGTCTATTTAATACTTTATCAATAACGTGCGGCTCGATAATATTGCCATTCGCTAAAAATGAACGATACATTTTTACAAGATCAAATGTTGAAACACCATTTTTCAATCCGCCAAGTGCTGTACTTAAACCAGCATCTGCAATATGGACATTTCCTTTTTCTAAATATTGCTTTCCTTCTTCTACCCCTAACTCATTTAATAGAGAAACTGCTGGTACGTTTGCCGACTCTAAAATCGCATCATACATCGTCATTTCTTTTGAATACTCATGATTATAATTTCGAGGTTCATACCCTTCAAAAGAATTTCTTTCATTCGTTAATAAAGAATACGGATTATACTTTTTCGTTTCTAGTGCTGGTGCATAAACGATAAGTGGTTTTAAAACAGATCCGGGCTGCCTTTTGGCAAAAACACGATTAAATCCTCTCGGGACGTACTTTCTTCCCCCAATCGCCGCTTTAATCCCTCCCGTACGATTATCCATTAATAAAAATGCACCTTGAGCCCCCTCTTCTTTCCCAGGAAAATTCCTTGCATCTTGAAACTGGTTATACGCTACCTTTTGAATTTTTTCATCCATAGGTACGACAAACGTATATCCTCCGCGAAGTACTTCTTGATGAGACAACCCGTATAAACGAGCGGCTTCATCTATGACCATATCAATATACGGCATATATGCAAGCTCATTTTCATCTAAGTTTTTATATAGAGCAATTATCTTCCCTTGATAACGAACGCTTTCTTCTGCAGTCAAATAGCCTTGTTTATGCATAAGTGACAACACGAGATCGCGGCGTTCCTTACTCTTCTCTGCAGAGTAGTACGGTGAATATCCGTTTGGTGACTTCGGAAGACCTGCAAGCATTGCCCCTTCCTCTACTGTTAAATCCTCAACATTTTTATTAAAATACAGCTTTGCTGCTGCTTGAATACCGTAAGCCCCATGACCAAAATAAATATGATTCATATACATTTCAAGAATTTGTTGCTTCGTATATTTTTGCTCTAATTGAAGAGAAATTGCGACTTCCTTCAATTTGCGCGTAAATGTTTTTTCACGAGTTAAAAAGACATTTTTAGCGAGTTGCTGCGTAATGGTACTACCGCCCTCTAGCTTTTCTCCAGCTAACGTATCTTTATAAAGAGCACGGAATATAGACGGATAATCAATTCCTTGATGCTCATAAAAACGAGAATCTTCCACCGCAACAAACGCCTGCTGCACATACTTCGGAATTTGCTCGATCGGTACGAGCTCCCTATTTTCTACGTATAATTTCGTAATTTCTTTCCCTTTCTGGTCAACGATACGTGATGAAGAGTGGAAAACGAGCTGCTTTTCATCCATCATATAGCCACCAGCTAACACGATAAGTTTATAGAGTACAATCGCTACTATAAACGTTGCGACGCCACCTAATAAAGTCCACTTTACTTTCTTCATACATCGGCCTTCTTTCCAAATGATGGTACATTTATTATTTGAAAAAGAAGTATCTTTATGTATATAATCTTCGAAGTTTTTTAAGAGAGTTGATATAATAGAAACAAACTATTAAGGGGGCATTAAAATGAAGGCTATTATTTCATACGAAACACCTCTAGAACAATCACATTTCACTGCAAAAAATGATGAGAAAAATATGTTTTATAAAGAAAATACAGAAGAATCTGTAGAAGGCTCACTTCAGTATGACGTACTAGATGCTGTCGGTGAATTTAAAGGACAACCTGGCTATATCGTTTGTAACAATATTTCTGTAACAGACGAAGGTCGCCCAGTATTTGAAAACCGTTTTAAAAACCGTGCAGGCCTTATTGAAAACGAACCAGGATTCCAAGCGATCCGTGTTCTACGCCCATTAAGTAACGATACATATGTCATCTTAACGATGTGGGAAACGGAGCAAAACTTTAAAGACTGGACAGAATCACGTTCATTCGAAAACGCTCATAAAAAACGTCCTGCACAAGCAGAAGGACAAGCACAGGCGCATCCACATGCAGAACAGCAAAAGAGTATTTTCTCTCGTCCTTCTTTTGTGACTACTTTTGATGTGTTAGTTTAATTAAAAAGTAATACAACACTATCAGTACGTGAAATTATATTAACGATTTTTCGAATATATCTATCACATCTTTGAATATATCAACGATTTTTCGAATATATCTATCATACCTTTGAATATATCAACGATTTTTTCAATTTATCTATCACATCTTGAAATATATCAACGATTCGACTAAAGATATCGATTTAATGACAAAAAGGAAACACCATTACACACCGGTGTTTCCTTTTTCTTTGTACCAATTATATATACGAAGCGAATCTTTTTTTCTCATATGCTTTACTTCATAACCGCGCCCGGCTACCGCTACAAGAGTTGTACATAATTCATCTTTTCTTTGAAAATACGATTGATTATAACCTACTGCTTGAACATGTCTTCTTCGCATTATTCCTGTATATTTCGAAAAATTACGATATACAACCGTTAGTTGATTTTCTCTTAATTCATAACCACCACTTTTATATCTAGCATACGCAAGTAACAAAAACACGATAAATAACGGTAAAATAACAAACAACGCAATATATTGTTTTAAATATATACTCACGCTGGCAATTAGAACTGTGAGTATGATACTTATTAACCAGCCCATAATGAAATAACGACGCAACGCTGTTTTTGGTAAGTGAACGATCTCCGCTTCGATTTCATAAGGTAACTCTAAATATGTGAGCAGGTGCTGTACATCTTTTTTCTTCATAAATGGATGCAACATTACTTCGTTACTTGCTGCTCCAATACTTTGAATTGCTTCCACTTCAACAGCACAATAGCCAAACGGCTGGCGAAGCATACCTTCTTTTACAGTAATCGCTTGAATGCGGTGCAATTTTAAGACAAACTCTTTCTTTTCAAATAATCCTTGAACGATACGAATCTCTTCCCCTTTTCGCCCAATTTTAAAGTTTGCATATTTCAACACATATCCAGCCGTGGAAATAATCCATGAAATTGCCATTAAAATTAATGCAATTACAATTAGTTTATAAACACCGTTTCCCATCACATACGCTTCTACTTTACTTGTGAATCCTTCAGGAAGAACAAAATCAAACTTTGTGTAAAGAAGTACTAGCCCAGAGAACACTAGTCCGAACCGACCAGATGTAATCGCTGCGGCTAAAACCTCTTTCGCTGTTAACTGATAAACCGTCTTGCTTTCTTCCTCTTCTATTTCTTCTTTTACAGTAGTTTCTTTCTTATGTAATACAGAGATTAAATGTTTTGCCTCGTCTTCTTTAATACCAGCCAACATCACTTCTGGTTCATTACCACCACCGGCTACTTCTATATTTAACTTCATGAGTCCGAGCATTTGATAAATGAAGTTAGAAGACGTACTAATATTTTGTACACGCTCTTTATTTAAATAGCTTTCCTTCTTTACAAAAACACCGTGCTTTACATGTAACATATTATTCTCAATCCAGTACACTTTAAAATACCATTTAATTGCTGAAAAAATAGCCATGATGAATAAAACAACCAGAAGGAAAAGATAAAATAAATACCAAGGTTCCACTTGTTCATCAGGTTTAAATAAAACAAGAATAATAAGTGGCAACAAACTCGCAACCCTAATACCTAACAATATCGTGATCGGATGTTGCCTCTTATACATCCTCATCACTCACCTTCGCAAGTTCTCCAATTTGTCTTTTCAGCTGTTCTGCTTCTTCTTTCGTTAAACCTGGGATACTATGAGAAGTTGCGGCTGTTGAAATGTGTAATTCTGCTAAATTATACTTTCTCATAATCGGCCCTTGCTCAATCGTTACGTGCTGCACACGGATCATCGGAATAAGTACGCGTTCTACAACAAACATTCCCTTTTGAATCTCAATCTCTTCTTCATTTAATCTGTAACTATAATAGCGCTGACGTAAATTTGGAAACACAAAATAATCAAGTGGAATAAATGTAATGGCTCCTGTTACTAATAGTCCAAACAACCACCCCCACCAGTTAAAGTTAATCATGAAAAAGAAATATGCAATTACGACTGTTAGTATAACTGCCGCCCCAATTAAAGCGTGCATCCTCCACACTTTCAGCATATTAGAATGAATCTCCCTTTCTAACGGCTGCATCTCATCACTCCAATTCTATGAATTTATTACTTATATATTATCAAAAAACAAGTTTTTATATACATTTTTGTAAATTTATAGTCAAATAAATATAAGTGAATCAAAAGCATGTTAAAAAACATATATTATAAATATGAATTATATTAGACCAAATAAACCCTGCATGATTCATGCAAGGTTTATCGTTTTATACACAATATATTTCATCATTGTTGAGATATACTAGCATCGCTTTCAATTCGATTTTCTTTTTGACTCAGTTTTTTATCTTTAGATTTTTTTAATGTTAAAGTCATGCCAATAAAAATAAAAAGAATTCCTGTTATTTGCATTAAAGTTGGACGGAATCCAGTAAGTACAGTATCTAATAATATTGCCACTGCCGGATCTAAAAAAACTAATATTGAGATTGTTTTTGTAGATAAATGGCGTAAACTATCAAAAAACAGATAATACACTATCCCAGTGTGAATAAAACCAGTAGCTATAATATATGTCCAATTACTTTGAGTGAGGCCACTAAAAGCATCTAAATCTATAAATGGTATTAAAAGAAATATCCCCAAGAATGTTTGTAAAAATGTCATTGCATACGCACTCATTTTGTTAATCCCTTTACCAAATAAAGTTGTAAATGCATAAAAGAGAGCTGCAAGAAATCCCCATATCATACCTGAAGACATTAATGAGCCTACAGAGAAGCTTCCATCGATACCAGCAATTAATAAAGCTCCCACAAAACACACAATTATTGAAATGATAGATATTAATGTTAATTTTTCTTTAAAGACGATACTTCCAATTAACAGTACAATTACTGGTGCAAGATGATAAACTGAGATAGCAATTGTAACTGACATATTTTCAAAGGCTTTAAATAAGAAAACCCAATTAAATACTAAGAAAAAGCCACATATTAAAACTTGAATAACTTCTTTTCGTTCCCATTTATCTTGTTTATATTGCCCTGTAAGCAACCAGCATACACTTAAAAATATTGTCGCAAAAATACACCTTACAAACACTAATTCAAACGAAGGCAAGTTTGTTTGAACAGAAAAAAATCCAACTGATCCAAAGATAACCATTGATGCTATCATCTTTAAGGCCGGTACCGTTTTCTCTTGCTTAAAACTTTTTTGAAACAAATTAATCCCCCTCCAATAAAAAAATCTGTTTATAGTGAGAAAAACACCAGCCTAAAAAAGGACAGGTGCTTTTCCTCAAAAACACTCAACTACAAGTTTTTCCCAGCAGTCCAACCACCATCAATTACAAAATTAGAACCAGTAATAAAGCGGGCCTGATCAGAAATCAAGTACTCAATACATGAAACAATATCCTGCGGCAATCCCCAAGTATCTAAAGATTGATTACTTTTTATCATAGACATCAATGCTTTATTACTAAAGTATTCTTCTGTAAGTTCAGTTCTAATAACACCGGGAGAAATGCTATTTACCCTTATATTTTGCTTCCCAAATTCCATAGCCATCTGTTTAGTCAATCCGATTAAGGCATGCTTTGATGCCACATAAGCAGCTCGCTCTGGTTCAGCCATTAATCCAGAAACCGATGCTATATTCACAATACAACCTTTTATTTTCGATTCACACCATCGCTTCGCTACTTCCCTAGAAAGTATAAATGGGGCTACTAAATTTACATCAATTACTTTTTTAAACATGTCATCGGATAAATTTAAAACAGGTGTTATCTCTCGAATACCAGCAGCATTTATTAATATATCAGGAGAAAGCTTTTCTAAATCTAATTGAGTAAAAAGATTATGAATCGCTTCACTATTACTTAAATCAATTTGCACTACTTTCAAAGGCATATCTGTTTTCATATAATCTATTAAGTTATTATTATTAATATCAAGAGCTATTACATGAAAGGATTTTTCTAAAAAGTATTTTATACAAGCATGACCTATACCGCTATTGGCTCCAGAAATCATAATTATTTTATTCTCTCTCATTTTGTCTCCTTATAAGAAAATGTTACTAATAAAATATCACGAAAAGCTTCAGTACTACATTCTGTTCCAAGTGGCGTTACGGCATGGAAAACCTTTTGTCCAAATACTAAAGTTTCTAAAGGCTCCTTCAAACTTATAAACTGATTAATTTCCCTTGGAGAATTAGCTATTAAATTATCTCCGCCAATAGCTGTATTACTTAAATTCATAAGGTGTAAAAACACTACTGGTTCATCATCTTTATGTAACCAAATAGGTGAACTAAAAGATGGTCTTTCTTTAGTAGCTTTATATCTTACTTGATGTAAACCTATAATTAAATCTTTACTTGTATCTATTATATTTGTTTTAAATGCAAATTCAGTATCGAAACGCACGATATTTTGAATTAAAGGATTATATAAAAAACTATCATTTATGCTATGGAACTGTCTAACTTTACCGCCATCATCATAGTTATATTCTTTAGATTGGAAGTAATCATTACTATTATCTAAAATATAATCTGGTGAATCAACATACTTTATATACCTTGAATAAGATCTAGCACGGCATTCACCGTACGCATCATCTTCCAAATTATAATAATCTAACTGTGCTTGTGTTAATAAACGATGATTCTCTTCCTCTTGTAAAAAGATTTCATTTGAGATTTCAAGGAATCCCTTAGATTCAAATTCATGTACCTTTTCTTCTATGCTAAAGCCACTCATTTTACTAAGAACAAACGTCATTATAAAAACCTCCACACTATTGTATTTTTCTTTCTCACCCTATGTTAGAAATGCAATAAGTAACCGAGATTCTTGCTTAATAAAATTAAAAATTATGATATTCAATTAATACACCAAATGAAATATATGTAATCCATTAAAACTATTTCTTAAGCAATATTATATATCCTCTTGGTTATTTTTTCTAATTATCTGAAGATTTTTCAACATTAGTCTTAATATTCAAAATTAAAGAAATGTATTTTTCAGAAAGAGAAAACTGCGAGTATTGCAATTATTTATGTATATAACTTTTTTTAAAATTATATTTTAAATATAACTAGTTTTTTATAATTTTTTTGATATAATTACATACGGGAAACGGGAAGAATTTTGTCTTCCCAAGTGTTTTTATTTGCATCTAGTTCTTTTGCTAGATGCCTTTTTTTATGTTAAAAAAGGTATCCTCAAATACTTTGAGGATACCTTTTCACTTTTATTATCTCTGCTGTTTTCTACCTAATACGAGTAATCCAAAACTCATCATTACAAGAAGTGCTCCCATATATGGTTCCACAGGCATTTTCTGCCCTGTCTTTGGTAATTCTTTTTCCGGTTTTTCTGGACCCGGTGTTCCAGGTTTTTCTGGGTTCCAGGTTTCTCTGGATCTGGTGTTCCAGGTTTTTCTGGATTCGGTGTTCCAGGTTTCTCTGGATCTGGTGTTCCAGGTTTCTCTGGATCTGGTGTTCCAGGTTTC
>NZ_QPEL01000126.1:11964-57248 GCF_008368965.1 Bacillus sp. AY2-1
TCTGGTGTTCCGGGTTTACCTGGAACACGTGTTCCAGGTTTCTCTGGATCTGGTGTTCCAGGTTTCTCTGGATCTGGTGTTCCAGGTTTCTCTGGATCTGGTGTTCCAGGTTTTTCTGGATTTGGTGTTTCTGGAACTGGTGGTGCTAAATGATTCAATTTGTTTAATACTTCTAATTGAACTGCATTTATCATTCCATTTGTAATTTCAAATGGAATTGGATTAGTTAATTTTTCATATCCTTTTGGTGCTTCTACTTCTACTAGTGTGTAGTTACCTACAGATAGATCTGCGATTTTTGCCTTTCCATCTTTATCTGTTGTTACTTTCACTACTACTTTGCCCGCTTCATCATGAACTTCAAACACAGCTCCTGATAAGACTTCCTTGCTTTCAGCAGCCATTTTTGTAATCTCCACTGAACCTTTGTCTAACTGTTCATTCTCTACTTTCAATGATAAGACTTTCGTCATACCTTTTTTAATTTCGAATGATACTGGTTCCGTTAACTTCTTATAACCTGGTAAGCTCTTCGTCTCTACTAATTTGTATTTTCCTACTGATAGATCTGAAACGTTTGCTTTTCCTTCTTTATCTGTCGTTATTTCAGTTACTATTTTGCCTTGCTCATCTTGTACTTCGAAGACTACGCCTTCTAATGCTTTTTGGCTATCTTTATCTACTTTTGTTACTTCTACATTTCCCTTGTCTAACATTTCATTTTCTACTGTTAAAGCAAGAGATTTTGTCATACCTTTTTCAATTTGGAAAGTAATCGGATCTACTAATTGTTTATATCCTTTTGGTGCTTTTACTTCTACTAACTTGTATGTGCCAACTGATAAATTAGTGACTTGTGCTTGTCCTTTTTTATCTGTCGTTATTTTAGCGACTACTTGTCCTGCTGCATCTTGAATCTCAAAGACTGCATCAGCTAAAGCATCTTTATTTTCTTTATCTACTTTTGTAATTTCTACATTTCCTACATCCACTAATTCATTTTCTACAGTCAATTGTAATGCTGTAACTCTACCTTTTTCAATTTCGAATGAAACTGGCTTTTCTAGTGGTTTGTATCCTACCGGTGTTTCTACTTCTACTAACTCATACTTTCCAATAGATAAATCTGAAACTGTTGCTGTTCCTTCTTTATCTGTCGTTACTTTCGCAACTACTTTTCCTTTTGAGTCACGTACTTCAAATACAACATTTTCTAATGGTGCTTTACTGTCTTTATCTATTTTTGTGATTTCTACATTCCCCGTATCTACCATTTCATTTTCTACAGTGAACGTTAAAGATTTTGTCATACCTTTTGTAATTTCAAATGGTACAGGCTTTTCTAATTTTTTGTAGCCTGGTAAACTATCTACTTCTACTAGCTTGTACTTTCCTACTGATAAATCTGAAACTGTTGCTTTTCCAGCTTTATCTGTCGTTACTTTCGTTACTACCTTGCCTTTGTCGTCTTGAACTTCAAAGACTACCCCTGCTAACGGTGCCTTATTATCTTTATCTATTTTTGTAATTTCTACATTTCCCGTATCTACCATTTCATTTTCTATTTTTAATGATAGAACTTCTGTCATTCCTTTTTTGATTTCAAACGATACTGGTTCTGTTAATTGTTTGTAACCTGGTAAGCTTTCTTTCTCTACTAATTTGTACTTTCCTACAGATAAGTCTGAGATTTTTGCTTTACCATTTTTATCTGTTTTTACTTCCGTTACTACTTTGCCTTTTTCATCTTGCACTTCGAAGACTACATCTTCTAATACTTTTTTACTATCTTTATCTACTTTTGTAATTTCTACTGAACCTTTATCTACTAGTTCATTCTCTACTTTTAATGATAAGACTTCTGTCATACCCTTTTTAATTTCGAATGATACTGGCTCTGTTAGCTTTTTGTAGCCTGGTAAGCTTTCTACTTCTACTAGTTTGTAATTTCCTACAGATAGATCTGAAATTTTCGCTTTTCCTTCTTTATCTGTTGTTACTTTCGTTACTACTTTGCCTTTTTCATCTTGCACTTCGAATGTTACGCCTTCTAATAACGCGCCACTTTCTTTGTCCACTTTTGTAATTTCTACTGAGCCTTTATCTAACTGTTCATTCTCTACTTTTAATGATAAGACTTCTATCATACCTTTTTTGATTTCGAATGATACTGGCTTCGCTAGTTTTTTATATCCTGGTAAGCTTTCTACCTCTACTAGCTTATATTTTCCTACTGATAAATCTGAAATTGTTGCTTTTCCATCTTTATCTGTTTTTACTTTCGTTACTACTTTGCCTTTTTCATCTTGCACTTCGAATGTTACGCCTTCTAATAACGCGCCACTTTCTTTGTCTACTTTTGTAATCTCTACTGAACCTTTATCTAACAGTTCGTTCTCTACTTTCAATGATAAAACTTTCGTCATACCTTTTTTGATTTCGAATAATACTGGTTCTGTTAATTTTTTGTAACCTGGTAAGCTTTCTACCTCTACTAGCTTATATTTCCCTACTGATAAATCGGAAACGTTTGCTTGTCCTTCTTTATCTGTCGTTACTTCTGTTACTACTTTGCCTTTGTCGTCTTGAACTTCGAAGACTACGCCTTCTAATAATTTTTGACTATCTTTATCTACTTTTGTAATTTCTACATTTCCCTTGTCTAACATTTCGTTTTCTACTGTTAAAGCAAGAGATTTTGTCATGCCTTTTTCAATTTGGAAAATAATCGAATCTACTAATTGTTTATATCCTTTTGGTGCTTTTACTTCTACTAACTTGTATGTGCCGACTGATAAATTAGTAACTTGTGCTTGTCCTTTTTTATCTGTCGTTATTTTAGCGACTACTTGTCCTGCTTCATCTTGAATTTCAAAGACTGCATCAGCTAAAACATCTTTATTTTCTTTATCTACTTTTGTAATTTCTACATTTCCTGTATCTACTAATTCATTTTCTACTGTTAGCTTTAATGCTGTTACTCTACCCTTTTCAATGTCGAATGAAATTGGCTTTTCTAGTGGTTTGTATCCTGCCGGTGTTTCTACTTCCACCAACTCATACTTCCCAATAGGTAAATCTGAAACATTTGCTTTTCCTTCTTTATCCGTCGTTACTTTCGTAACTACTTTTCCTTTTGAATCACGTACTTCAAATACAACATTTTCTAATGGAGCTTTACTATCTTTATCTATTTTTGTTATCTCTACATTCCCTGTATCCACCATTTCATTTTCTACTTTTAATGATAGAACCTCGGTCATGCCTTTTTTGATTTCAAATGATACTGGTTTTTCTAGCTTTTTATAACCAGGTAAACTTTCTACCTCTACTAATTCATACTTTCCTACAGGTAAATCTGAAACATTTGCTTTTCCATCTTTATCTGTCGTTACTTTTGTAACTTCATTACCCTTTTCATCTTGGACGATGAATGTTACTCCCGCTAACGGTGCTTTATTATCTTTATCTATCTTTGTTATCTCTACATTTCCCGTATCTACCATTTCATTTTCTATTTTTAATGATAGAACTTCAGTCATGCCTTTTTTGATTTCAAATAATACTGGATCTGTTAGTTTCTTATAGCCTGGTAAACTTTCTTTCTCTACTAATTTGTACTTTCCTACTGATAGATCTGAGATTTTTGCTTTACCATCTTTATCTGTTTTTACTTCCTTTACTACTGTTCCAGCTTCATCTTGCACTTCAAAGACTACGCCTTTTAATGCTTTTTTGTTGTCTTTATCTACTTTTGTAATTTCTACTGAACCTTTATCTAACTGTTCATTTTCTACTTTCAACGATAGGACTGTTGTCATACCTTTTGTAATTTCGAATGATACTGGTTCTGTTAGCTTTTTGTAGCCAGGTAAACTTTTCGTCTCTACTAATTTGTACTTTCCTACTGATAAATCTGAGATTTTTGCTTTACCATCTTTATCTGTTTTTACTTCTGTTACTACTTTTCCTTGCTCATCTTGCACTTCGAAGACTACGCCTTCTAATACTTTTTGACTATCTTTATCTATTTTTGTAATTTCTACTGAGCCTTTGTCTAACTGCTCATTTTCTACTTTTATTGATAAAGCTTTTGTCATACCTTTTGTAATTTCAAATAGTACTGGTTCTGCTAGATTTTTGTAACCTGGTAAGCTTTTCGTCTCTACTAATTTGTACTTTCCTACTGATAGATCTGAAACGTTTGCTTTTCCATCTTTATCTGTTACTACTTTTCTTACTACGCCATCTTTCTCATCTTGGACTTCAAATTCGACACCGGCTAATACTGCCCCGTTTTCTTTGTCCACTTTTGTAATTTCTATATTCCCTTTGTCTACCATTGCATTTTCCACTTGTATTGGGAATATGCCGTCCCCTGTTACATTTACTTCGAACTCTGTTTCTTTTAATTGGTAGCCTTCAGGTGCTTTTGTTTCTTTTAAAATATATTTTCCTGGTGCTAACGGTTTAGAGATTGCCTTACCATCTTTATCTGTAACAATATGTTCGACTACTACACCGTCTTTTACTATATCAAACTCTGCATTTTCCAATGGTTTTTCACCATTTTCCGAATCAATTTTCTTTACTTCAATTTGACCCTTTTGCATAGTATTTTTAATTTCAATTGTTTTTGTTTCTCCAGCTTGAAGTGTAACCTCTACTGGGCTTGTTAATTTTTGATATCCTTCTGGTGCTACTGTTTCATAAATTTTATACGTCCCAGGAGCTAAAGTTTGAGGTACTGAAAAACCTTTTTCGTCCGTTTTTAGTTTTGCAACAACTTCATTTGCACTATTTCGAACTTCAAATTCGGCACCTTTTAACCCTTTATTCGGATTCTCAGAATCTGTTTTATGAATCAATACTGTACCATCTTTTGGAGCTTCAGGCGGCGTAATAGTTACTTCTTTTGATGTTAATGTTTTATCATCAAAATGCAATTCCGCTTTATTAGGAATCTTCTTATCTACGTAAGAAGATAAGTCTGCATTATTTTTTATTTTCGCCTTGATACTGAGATTGATTATCTGGTCTTCATATGACTTATAGTCAAAACTCTCACCAAACGTAAATGTTACTTCACTTCTTTGTTTATCTATATTTAACGTTCCTTTAGAAGTAATATCTTGGCCATTTTGATCATACACTTTTGCCTCTAATACTTCTAAAACATCTTCTAAATCATCACTAATTACCATAGATGTGTATTTAGGAGGATCGTTCGGTATATGTGTACCAACTTGGTATTGAATAACTTGATCCATTTGTGTTAACTGCTCATTCTCTACAAGCTTGCCATTCTCATCAACTATATTTTTTTCAATGCTAGGTGGATTATTGTCACCTGAACCGGATCCTCCTCCACCACTTACAAATACTTGTCCTACTTTTTCTTCAGTTTTAATATTTTTACCTTCTAATTTCACAGTATTTTTATGAGGCTTTGCAGCAGGATTTGTAACCTTTGTTTTATATCTTAAAATATAACCTTTTGAACTGTCTGGAAACTCAATTGTAAATCCAGTCTTCGTTGCATTTATTTTAATGTTAGATAAATCTGCTGGCTTAATATTTGTTGGTGCATAACCATCTTCAAATACAGCCTCTTCTAATACTACGCTGTCTGTAATTAACTCATGCCCAGGTCCTAATGTATCTGTTAATTTAAGATCTTGCATTTCTGTTCCAGTTGCATTTACGTATACAAGCCAATCAGCAATTGAAGGATCTTCTTGATTATAAGAACCCCATTTCAATAAATTTTCCGTATTGGGCTGTGGCTTCGGTCTCTCTGTCGTATTATTTACACTTACTTCTTTATTGACGATTTGACCATCAACGTTAAATTCTAATGGAATTTCTTTAACACCATCATATGCTTCTAGACCAAAGTAGAATTCTACGAATAAAGAGCCTTTAATGTTATTCTTTCCTTCTACGTAATCACCCATAGTACACGTTAATAGACCCTTTTTCATCTCACATGTACCAACTGTTTTTCCTTCAGCATCTTTTAAAGGAAAACTCATATTCATAAGGTCTTTTCGAAACTCTTTTGGCATATCAATTGTGAATTGATCTCCACTTTTTATTTTTTCTTTAGCTGACCACTTCACTTCTACTTTCATACCATCTGAGGCTTGATACGGTTCAGATGTCGTGCCATCAGTACGGGAAATATTAATTTCGTCCACTGGACTTTTCATCACAGCAGCTTGAATAACTGGAGCCCACACATTCAGCACTGAAAATAATACTAGAAAAACTAATGAAACCATTGAAATATGCCTTTTAGTACTTTTCATTTGCATAGTTCCCTCCTATTTTTTATATTTATATAACAAAAAAAGACCGTCCGGTTGCATCAAAAATGTGCAACCAGACGATCTTAGTAACCAATATGTATTACCGTAGACTCTAAGCTTTGCGGCCTATCCTTTCGAATAGTGTGCTAAAAATATCTTTTATTCTTTTTTTGTTTCATTTTCCTCTTAAACCAAATATTACTATACCGTCTGGACGGTTATAATTCAATACTCTATAAAATTGTTCTATTTTTCTAATAAAAAAAACAATTCACCACTACATTAAATAAGTAATGGTGAATTGTTTTCGCATTATATAGTTCGTATATTCTATTTATACGAATTATCAATAAGAGCTTGAATCACTTTTTCTCTTAACTCGGGGCTTAGTCTGCCAACCCCTAAATATTCCGAATACCATAATCCATCTGCTGCTAATCTAATAATTGTTGCACAAACTGAATCTATCTCATCGTTTTCTATATTCTTTTGCAGTTGCTGAAATGATTGTTGTAATGGCTCAAGTAATTCAGGTTTTAACATGAATGCTGCCATCATACTACTAGACAACTCTTCTGTTCTTCTCTCATTACTTAATCTTTCCTCTACAAAAGAGCGAACCCATCTCCCTTTCCTCTCTGAGTCTTCCGCTACTTTATTGTAAATAGCGCCCTCATAATCCTCTATCCCTCTGACTATCATACCTTCTATTAAAGCTTCTTTATTTGCAAAGTGATACAATAATCCACCTTTACTTACACCCGCCTCTTTTGCCACTGCTTCTAAGGTTAATTTAGCAACCCCTTTACATTGCACAATTTGAGAAGCGGCCGCCAAAATCTTTTGCCGCGTTATGCTGATACTCATTCCTTTTTAAAACCCCATTTCTACTAAATTTATATAAATACGAATCTTATTTTTAATATTGTTGATTACTACTAAGTATTTTCTTTATACAACAAAAGCTTCATTACCTTTGAATTTTTAGTTACTTATTCTATTAAAAATTTCCATATCATTCAATATGATAACATTAAATACACAAAGTCGACTATACATCTATACTTTTGTATTCATTCCTAATATATCCATCAATAAAATTTACCGATGTAGTCCTTCTTATTACTTTATAAGACGGCAGTAATTCTTTCAGCATTAAATAAAAAATGTTATTACTCCCATCGAATCGAGTAATAACATTTTACTTAACAAATTCGCGGCCAACTAGCATCCTTCACATCTTCACTAGTCGGTTTTCTAACTGATCCAATAAAGTGAAACTTTATATCCGCAACATGGACAGGTGTATTTCATTTTGTCACTCCATTATTAACTTGTTTTCCCATATATTCCGACTCACAAAGAATGTAACAGCACAAATCATAGTTATCCCTATGAAAAATGTATTAGAATCTTCATATGTAGTTGGAATGCCTACCGTTACGAAAACAATACTAAAAGCTAAAAATAGATATAATAATAAAGATATAATATAGCTTAGTTTAAATCGTAAAATGATACCTCTAAACAATAGCTCACCAAGTAGACAGCCACCTAAAATAATAGGTACTCCGAAATACAATGTAAGGACTCCCATTTGCGCAGTAGATTGAATTATCTTTCCAATTATGTTCGGCGAAACCAGCTCACTATCGTTTCCCATCCTATCATATAAATCAAGTGCTGTTGCTGAAATAAAGAAACTTAATATAGAAAATGAATACGGTATTAAAAATTTGCTCACTCTCATTCACCTCGCTTTTTTCTTTACATATATTATTCATTATTTCCTATCATTTTTACATAAAAAAATAACCCTCTATGATAAAACATAGAGGGAAGCATTTCTATATAAAAATCTATACCTTATCCTGAAGTGAATCCCGAAAATAGGACAAATATCAAAACACCTAAACCATCTGCTATCTGCTCCCTACATTCTTTAGGGTAGATAGTTTATATGTTTTATTAGAAAGTAGTGCTCTCTTTTTTATAATATTCTTTTGAAATCTCTTCATAAAATGCTGCCGATGTCGAGTAGAAATAAGGTACTAACCATAAGAAACCGATTCCTATAGTAAGAATACTTAATATGAACCAGCCTAAGAAACTTAAGCATAGTAAAAAGTAATCCATTTTATGTCCATTCATCATATGACGACTCTCAGTAATCGCTTGATTCGCTGTATATTCTGGATGATCATTCAAAATAAAATATGTCATAGAATAAGAAAATGATTTAATAATACCTGGAATAATAAGAAGTAATGTCCATAGAGTCAAGTATACATACATTAGTAAATATGTTAAAAACGACTTCATCAACTTACTTCCATCGCTAAACCATCTAAATATATGACCAATGCGAGCATCAGTCCTACGAATTGCATTTAAAACAAGATAATAGGCACCTATTGTTAATGGACCAATAACAAGCATTACAATAATACTTACTGTGAGTGAATCACTTGCTTCTTCCCAACCCCAAAATATCGAAAAAATACCTGTTGTTAGCATTTCAACAGCTCCAATAAGGATTCCAATTAATAAAGTTGCCCCTACCGCTAATCCCCATCTTCCTTTTAATGCATCAAGTGCTTCTCTTTTCAACTGACTTATCATATATAACCTCCTAATACTATTTATATTTTAGTATACCATTTATATCAAAAATTCCACAGATTCCTCTAAAATAGAAGAATATTACCTTTTTTCATACATATTAATACATGTGTGCTGTAGTTGTACTGCTCTATCACTTAAACCACTCATTTCCTTATAACAAAAAAAGCCTGCCCTTCATAATAGGCAAGCTTTCTCAAATTATTCCTCACTCATTCTCTTCTTATACCAATCCTGCATTCTCTCCGCGTCTTCTACTCTCGTATGCTCTATTTTATAACTAGATGATGCACTAGAAAACTTATACGTACATAAATCCGCGCGGCGCTGGAAATATGATTGTGTCTTCTCCATTGATTGGACGTGTCTTCTTCTAATAAGTCCTGTGTATTTTCCGACGCTACGATAGACAAGTGTAATTTGTTCTCCGTTAACACAGTAACCATTTGTTTTAAATGTTGCGTAGCCAAGTGTAAAGATAAGGATTGCGAGCGGTAGTAATGCCCACATGATGTAATACTTTTCAAAGTATACGCTTATTCCAGTAAGCGGGATTGCTAGCATAGCGAAGAAAATGAAACTATCAATGAGATAGCGGCGCAATGCTGCTTTTGGTAACGAAGTAATATTTGTATTCAGTTCGTATGGTAATTGTAAATGCGCGAGTAACTGTTGCACTCGATTTTTTCGAATGATAGGATGCAGTGTAACTTTTTCTTCTTTTCCCTCACTTTGAATGACTTCTACTTGCACAGCACAATAACCGAACGGTTGGCGTAAAATGCCTTCTTTTATCGTAATCCCTTGAATACGGTGCAATTTTAGTACGAGTTCTTTTCTTTCCAGTAACCCTTGCGAAATACGGACTTCATCATTTTTTCGATTTACTGTGAAGTTACCATGTTTTAACGCGTAGCCAATTGTCGATATAATCCACGAAAGGACGAGCAAAATAGCTATCATGAAAATCCAGCCATATATATCATGTTCCATTACATACGACTTTACGCCATTCTCTATCCATTTTGGAATGTACTCATCTACTTGGTGATACACAAAAAAGATTAATGAGAATAATAGTCCAAACTGACCAGATGTAACAGACGCTATTAAAATCTCTTTCCACGTTAACTTGTACTCTGTCGTTTGCTTTTCCTCTGTAACGATTGCTTTTTCTACTGTATTTTCTGCTGTTTCGTCTAACGTTTTTTCTGCTTTCACTTCTGGAGTTGGCTCATTTAGCAAAGCAATAAGCTCCGCCGCTTCTTCTGCCGTAATACCAGCTAAGCTAACTTCTGCTTCATCGCCCCCACCAGCTGTTTCAATCTGAATTTTTTTCAAACCGAGCATTTGATATAGTACGTTAGAACTTGTATTAATCGTTTGAACACGTTCTTTATTTAAGTAGCTCTCCTTTTTCACGAAGAGACCTTTTTTCACATGTAATACGTTATTTTCAACCCAATATGTTGTGTAATACCATTTTTCAAATACTGAAAAAACAGTGAGTAAACCAAATGCTGCGGGAATTAAATACCAAAACGGGAATTTTCCGTTTAAGCTAAACATGAAAATAATGAGTGGTATAAAATCTGTTATTTTTAATTCTAATAACATCGTGATTGGATGCTGCCTCTTATACATCCTCATCACTCACTTTCGCTAATTCTGCGATTTTCGTTTTCAACATTTCTGCTTCATACATCGTTAAGCCTGGGATGCTGTGAGAAGTTGCTGCTGTTGAAATGTGTAATTCTGCTAATCCGTATTTTCTCATAATTGGTCCTTGTTCAATCGTAACGTGCTGCACACGAATCATCGGTACTAATACGCGCTTTACGACGAAAAGACCATGCTGAATTTCAAGTTCTTCTTCATTTAGTTGGTAGCTGTAATAACGTTGACGTAGTTTCGGGAATAAGAAGTACGAAAATGGCGCGAACACAACTGTTAGCCCAATCATCACATACAAAATCCACGCCCACCAATCAAACTTTATCATGAGGAAAAGGTAAGCTAAAATGACGAGTATACCGATCCCTTCTTCAATTACAGCACGAATTTTCCACACTTTGACCATGTCAGGGTTAATTTCATTTTTCAATGGATCCATGTAACCACTCCAAATCTAGTAATCTAATATACGAATACTCTTAATCTATATTTTACATAACTTTACAGAAAATTAAAATTTAATCTTCTTTCCTCTCTGGAATAAAATATCCGAACCAAAGTAGCCAAATAAAACCGATTAACTTCATCCAACTTCCATCTGCTTGAAAAGCCTCTATCATGCCTGGAATTTTATAAACTCCAATGAATCCAAGAAAACCGAGCCACCAGTTTTTTTGCATTTTCATTTTTACTCCTCCTTCATGACGCTTTTCACATTTCGAATCCAAATTTCTTTATATTTTAACTGAAATCCCATGAGCATATAATTGCTCATATTATCGATCACAAGCGCTAGCGTATGAGCGTTTTCTTCCGTTGCATGTTGTGACACAACGCCCAGTCTCGCGCCTTGCTTCAATAAATCGTGGAAACCATGTAAGAAATCCTCTTGTATTTCAAATAATCGTTTCTGATACTTTTCATTTCGCGATGCAGTTACGATAAATTCATTGATAACGCGTAGTATTCCTTCTTGCCCTTCATACTCAGAGAGCATATGTAAACCATCTGCGATTAGCTTTTCTGCAAAATTTTCTTTCGTATACTGCTCTTTATCGAAGTAATTTGCAAAATGATAATCAGAAAAAATCTCTTCAAATAAAAAATCAACTAACGCTTCTTTAGAAGAAAAATGATAGTAAATAGCCGGTTTTGAAATACCTACCTCTTTCGCAATCATGGAAAGACTCATCTTCTCAATGCCGTGCTCTGCCATGAGTTTAAATGATGCCTCGACAATGTTTTGCGATGTTTGTAAATTCTTTGTCATACTGTACCTCACTTATTTTTACTTACCGGTCGGTAAATAAATTATAAAATGAAACTGAATAATTTGCAAGTTAATAAGAGTTTACACAGGAAGTTCTTGATAAAGTGAAACTTTAATCAGCCTCCATAAACAGCGGGATAAAGGCGGCGATGAGGCTGGTCACGATAATAAAAGCGGATTTCCATCCATTATTGTGCTCTTTATCATATTGATTGTAGTCGGAGTTGGCTATAGCGAAATTAACTTCTAAAAAAAGCATCCTAAATCACACATTTAGGATGCTTTTTTTTACTTTCTATTTAGCAATCGCATACGATAACAATTCATTGTCACTTCTCCAAGTCTTTGCAGCAATTGATAGTTCGCATATGCGCCTACCGGGGCACCGATTACTGGTACGAGCTGAAGCATTTTCGCTAAATCGATATAGTCTCGGTATTCTGTTTGGAACTTTTCCCAGTCCATATGATTTTCTTTTTCTGTATCCCACGTTTCAATTGCTTTCCATATTTCTTTTCTGTGACTGTCACTTGAAAAGGCGAGTTGGAAAACGTGAAGAATAAAAAGACGCTCTTCTTGTTTACTTGTATCAAATCCATACAACGTTGCTGCATCGAATAAAAATTTAATTTTAATCGTAAGTAAAAGCGGAAAGTCAGCAAGACCGAGTAAAATACCACCAGCCCCCGTCCCTGCTCCTTCTGCCGCAGCTATTTTTTTGTACTCATCCATTTTTTTACGCACTTCGTCATCACGTCTTTGCAGTGACCATGTCGTCTCTTTTAGCTTCGGCTTTATAAAGTTTGATCCGGCGCTGATCGTTTGCACCATCATCCGAATCGTTTCTGTTAAGACTTTTTGCACTTTCGCCGGAATAAGCTGTTGTACTTTCGTCTGCACTTTCTTTGAGAACCGTGTCATCATAGAAGAATCTTTCATGAATGTAGCTTTCCACTGCTCCAGTTCTTTTATAACCTTTTCTTCATATGTAATCATAGGTTCATTCCCTTCAATTTAAACGTTCAATGCGCTTCGCACCGTATTGGTAAACGAAACCGATACTAAATAATATGCTTACAACAAGTAAAATTCCTGTCATCATGAAATCTTTCGTTGCTAGTGCAAATATAACTGTAAAGATTACGCTCCCGATGATTAGAATCACATTTAATAAAGTAAGAAAATCTTTCTTCTTTTCATCTACCTTTACTGGATACAAATCAAGCCAAATTTTCATGCGGTGATGTTTCCATAAAGTTAATAGCTGATAGCCAATTAAGTATAGGAAAATAAAACTTACGATAAATCGCCCGTATAAAAATGGAATGAAGTAAAGAATAACTCCTCCAAGAGCGAGCAGACGCACATATAATCCAAAATAGTTACCTGATCTTAAAAACGTTCTCGTATATAAGTATAAATATGTGCGCTTTTCGCCGATTATCGACAGAATGAAATCCAGCCATTTTCGGCGAGATACTCTTTCTTTTAATGCTGGTACATCAACGAACATATTCGCAATTCGGTACAGCAGCATCATTTTCTTACCTTCTTCAGAAATTAAATACTCCCAGTTTAGCGGCTTTCCTTTTACCATTTGATGCATGATAGCAAGATATAACACCATGAGCAGAACGATTCCGCCAATAACAAGAACTGAAGTACGTTCTACAAGGAAATATACAAATAAACCGTTTAAGATAAAACGAATAAACCAATCAGCCCTTTGTATATTTTGATCTGTTAAAAATGATTTTTCCCACGCGACGAATAAATTCCACGCTTTTACAATGACAAATGCGAGGACAATCCATATGTAAGCAGCTCCTGTTTGTTTCATTTGCTGGAAATATAACGGGGCAAGCGCAGCTGCTACGATTGCGATTATGTATAACTGAATCATAAACGTAAAAAGAAATGCCTTTGTGAAGTAAGGTTTTAACTTTTCTTCAACTGGCAGTAAGTAAACGAGATCCGCTTCTTTTAATAACGTTTGAATGGATCCAGCCGTTAACACGAGTCCAATTAATACTGCCATTACGAGCGCAGTTGGAAACGAAGATGTTAACGTTTGTAACCATTGCTGGTAATAATACGCTCCCGCACCGATGATGAACACGAAAATAAATTTCAAATGATCATTAAATACGTATTTACTATATGTACGAACTTCTTTTAGAAAGTGACGAAATCGTTCTTTCCATAACGCTGTGCTATTCATAATCTTCTTCCTTTGTTAGCGCGATGTAAATATCATCTAACGTTGCACCTGGCATATTAAACTGTGATTGCAGTTCAGATAACGTTCCCTTCGCTCTTACTTCACCTTGATGCAAAATAATGAACGAATCACAGTAACGCTCTGCCGTCGCTAAAATATGTGTGCTCATTAAAATACCGGCACCACTCTTTTTCATTTGATCCATCATTTGAAGAAGGGATTGAATTGCTAACGGATCCAACCCAACGAAAGGTTCGTCTACTATGTAAAGAGATGGCTCAACTAAAAATGCGCTCATAATCATTACTTTTTGTTTCATCCCTTTTGAGAAATGAGATGGAAACCATTTTAAACGATTTTTCATGCGAAATTCATGTAATAGTTGTCCTACACGTTCTTCATATTGTTTTTCATCAACTCCGTACGCCATCGCTGTTAATTTCAAATGCTCTTCTAACGTTAATTCATCATATAATACCGGCGTTTCTGGAATGAATGAAAAGCTAGAACGGTACGCTGTCATATCATCACGAATTGTTTTCCCATTAATTGTGACAGTTCCTTTTTTCGGTTCCATTAAACCGATAATATGTTTAATCGTCGTACTTTTACCAGCTCCATTTAATCCGATTAAGCCGACAAGTTCGCCTTTATTAACAGAGAACGAAACGTCTTTTAATACAGGTCGTTTCGTATATCCTCCTGTAACATTTTCTACACGCAATAACTCACTCATACGACACCACTTTCTTCATTAGTATTCATTCTATATTCATCTTACCAAAAATTATGGTGTACTACATAGTATCCATGTACTCAAAAATAAATTTAAATTTATTAGCATATATTTTCCCGAAAGCGGACATCATAATTAGTGAAGAAGGAACACATTGAAAAAGCGACCACCAATTGATGAGTACAACAACATAGTTAAGTCATCATGAAATGGGGTGTCCATGTTGGACAAAGAAATTTACACATAACCAGATCATTTGTTTCATTTTCGAAACGGGGTGTCTCCGAAAGAGCATATACTGTTTTAAAAAATAAACAATTTCCTTTTATGAAAGATTGCAATTCATTTCACTTGAAAATGGGGTGTCTACGGCAGAAACTTTAGCCGATTTACCGTGCATTTCTTAAATAAATGAGGTGTCTGCGAAACGTAAATTACGATAATGCTTTTTCAATCCCTCTTCAGAAAACAGGAAGCTGAGTCAGCTTCCTGTTTTTCGTGTTTGTTCTCTTATGTAATTATGGTAAAATACGGCTAAGGATATTTGAAAGGATGAGATCAATGAATCATACAGCAGACAATTGTATTTTTTGTAAAATCATTGACGGGCAAATCCCTTGCTCAAAAGTATACGAAGATGAACATGTGCTTGCATTTTTAGATATTAGTCAAGTAACAAAAGGACATACTCTTGTTATTCCGAAAGTTCACAAACAAGACATTTTTGCGTTAACGCCAGAAATCGCATCACACATTTTTTCTGTCGTTCCAAAAATCGCAAATGCGATTAAAGCAGAGTTTAATCCAGTTGGCTTTAACCTACTTAACAATAACGGTGAAAAAGCTGGACAAACTGTGTTCCACTTCCACCTTCATTTAATTCCACGCTACGGTGAAAAAGATGGTTTCGGTGCTGTTTGGAAATCACACCAAAATGAATACACTATGGAAAATTTACAAAACATCGCAAGTACAATTGCAAATAGTGTGAAATAATGACACTATAAGAAGGCGTAATACATAACAAGCCACTTCCCTGAAGTCATCAAATTCCGCATGGCTTGTTTCTTCACTTAAAATGCTCAGGGATGATTGTTTGTGCATAGCACATATAAGAAAGATATGCATATTGTTTTACATCATGAATACGAACAAAAAATAAGGAGGTCTCCTTTTATGTCAAAAGCTAAATCCTTTATTACAGGTGTTATTTGCGGGGGAGCAGTTGCTGGACTAGCCGTTCTTTTCTCAACTCCTTCTTCTGGTAAAGACATGCGCGGCAAGTTAAAAGAAAAAGGAAATGATATTAAAAAGACTTTAGCTGATATTACAGCTGATACGAAATTATTAAAGCGTCAAATTGTTGAAACTGCTTCAGAAGGTAAAGAAGTGTTTCAAGAACTAAAAGATGACATGCAAGACACGCTTTCTAACTGGAAACAAGATATTTCTCAAAACAAGCGCCATATTGAGAAAGAAATTTTGGACATCCAAAAGTCAATTGAGAAACTACAAGAAGCTGTTCCAGAAAAAGCGTAAACAAATTCCTGCTTAGTTTTTTGCATATAACAAATATTTTTTATATAAATTGACCTTGACACGGCATATCGTATAGATATGCCGTGTTTTTATGCATTTACAATATATGTTATCAATTAACATGTAAGGACAACGCATGTATTCACGACTCATAAAACGCTTCCATAGTTATGCATGATTTGTATAGAATGTCATTTTGTTAAAAAATTTTCACAATTCTCACAAAAAGACTTTATTAATTTTTATTTTACTGGCATAATAGATAGTAATGAAAAAAGAATGTTAAAGTGGGTGAGTACATGAAAAGTGGAGAAAAAGATTACTCGGTAAAAGAAGCGATGATTTTCAGCCAACGCATTGCTCAATTATCGAAAGCGTTATGGAAATGTGTAGAGAAAGATTGGCAGCAGTGGATTAAACCTTACGATTTAAATATTAATGAACATCATATTTTAACAATCGCTTATCATTTAAAAGGGGCTTCTATTTCTGAGATTGCTAAGTTTGGAGTTATGCACGTATCAACGGCGTTTAACTTCTCTAAAAAGCTTGAAGAACGCGGCTATCTTGTATTCTCAAAAAAGGAAGATGATAAACGAAATACGTACATTGAAATTACAGACAAAGGGGAAGAATTACTACTTCGCTTAATGGAGGAGTATGATCCTGAAAATAATTCAGTGTTTAATGGGGCTCTTGCACTTCGTAATTTTTATGGGAAGTTCCCAGAAAATATCGAACTGATTGCAATCCTGCGTAATATTTACGGACAAGACTTCATCGATATTTTTGAGAAATCATTAGAAGATATTGAAGAGAACTTTACAGAATCCGATCAAAAGTTAGTTAAGAAATAATCTATTTATTTTTTCGCAATCATGCTTAAGAATTCATTCATAAGCGGCTTAAATAAACCTTGTTTTGCTAGCGCTTCCGCAGTTTCGTTTACTTCGAGCTGATGTGGAAGCGCTTTTTCAAATTGATCTAACAGCGCATCGAACAAAAGAAGCCCTTCTGCTTTCTCCACTACATATTGCTCGTTCAGTTTTTCACAAAGATTTAGTATACGTTCAATATCTTTTTTACGAGCTTTTTTCTTTATGATCAAAGAATAAAATGGACACTTCTCTTCATCAATCATTTTAAATAGTAGGTCTACGTAGTATTCAGCTTGTTCTAATCTTCTAACAACGTCCATTTTCTCCCTCACTTTCTAACACAAAGTCTTCTATTTCTGAATTTTGTAACACGAACAAAATATCGTGTGATACAATATATGTATATGTATTTTAGCCAAAAGGAGGTCTCGCCTCATGACACTTATAACAGTTGTTTTTGTCGCATTCGCACTTCTTGTTATATTTTACACGAATTTCATGACACATACACTGTGTGAACGAAAACAAATAGCTGCGAGCCGCCAGCCCGGTGTCTTTCGGGTTATTAATGTATGTATAACAATTTTATTAATTTCTAGTTATATAGAAATTATATTTCATGGAAAGTGAGGAAGGAAAGCCCCTTCCTCACTTTTTTCCTCTATAAGCAAATTATACCTACAATAACCAATAAAATAAACAGTACAAGTAATAAAATAAGTTGAGAATTCATCCCCATCCCCTCCTCTATTCTGTATATGCGGCATACGCCCAATATGGCACACTTTCAAAATCTGACACGTACTGGTTAATTTTTCTTTATCAATATGAAAACGCGTCGAAATATGATATATTAAATTTTGTACATATTGCTTATACTATAGAACAAAACATTCATCAAAACTTTATCCTCAGCCACGGTAAGCCCTGTTAAGCGCGCTTTACCAATACAAAAAAGCAAAAGTATCAGTGAGACTTAATCGGGCTCTTATGAATTTAAAATTCATCGGTGTAGGATAAATTAAAAATACATAATAGTAGGAGTGTTTATCGAATGAAGAAAGCTATGCTTGCCTTAGCCGCAACAAGTGTAATCGCATTATCAGCATGTGGAACATCATCATCAGACAAAATCGTTACATCTAAAGCTGGTGACATTACAAAAGAAGAATTCTACGATCAAATGAAGACACAAGCTGGTAAACAAGTACTAAACAACATGGTTATGGAAAAAGTTCTTATTAAAAACTACAAAGTTGAAGACAAAGATGTAGACAAAAAGTTCGATGAAATGAAAAAACAATACGGTGATCAATTCGATACACTAATGAAACAACAAGGTATTAAAGAAGAAACTATCAAAAATAGTGTGCGTGCTCAATTAGCTCAAGAAAAAGCGGTTGAACAATCGATTACTGATAAAGATGTAAAAGCAAAATTCGAGGATTATAAAAAAGAAATTAAAGCAAGTCATATCCTTGTAAAAGATGAAGAAACTGCTAAAAAAGTGAAAGATGAACTTGCTCAAGGTAAATCTTTCGAAGAATTAGCAAAGCAATACTCTGAAGATACAGGTTCAAAAGAAAAAGGTGGCGACTTAGGATTCTTCGGACCAGGGAAAATGGTAAAAGAATTTGAAGAAGCAGCTCAAAAGTTGAAAAAAGATGAAGTAAGCGAACCTGTAAAAACACAATTCGGTTACCATATTATTAAAGTAACTGATAATCACGCAGATGCAACTTTCGATAAATCAAAAGCTGATATTAAAAAATCACTAGCTCAAGAAAAAACGCAAGATGCTCAATTTATGAATGACTTAATGATGAAAGAAATCAAAAAAGCTGACGTAAAAGTTGACGATAAAGATTTAAAAGATCTTTTCAAAGAGCAAAAAGCTGACGAGAAAAAAGACGAAAAGAAATAATGAAGTAAAAAGCTTGGGCTTCGGCCCGAGCTTTTTTTATACCCTCTTCTTCCGATAGTTATATCCAGATTCGGTAAATGAAATTATATCGGCGATTTTTCAAATATATCGACTTACCGACAAAAAACGACAACAAGTGTGACTCCCTCTTAAAAACACAAAAAAACCTTGATCCACGCTACACGGAACCAAGGTTTATCTTATTATCATTGATTAAATTCAAAAACTATGTTAAATTAGTACAGAAACACGTTTTCCAAAATACAAAGAACGTATTTATCCGTATCTTAATTGTACAACAAAATCTTTCTTCAGTCAACCTCTATTTTTCACTTTTAAAGGAGTGCTTACGTATGAACAACAAACTTGATCTAGAGCAAAAACGATTGGATACCGTAATCGAAACGATTACGCAACAAATTGATAAGCTGGAAAACGAAACTGGTAGACGCCGGGCAGAAGTAATCAACATCCGTAAACACTTCTGGGATGACGTTAAAGTGAATACAGATACTTTTGATGATTACCTTGAAACAGTTATCAACTTAAGACAACAAGCTCAATCACTAGCTGTTACACAAATCACCCATAAACACAACTTTAATCGACTTGCCGCGCTGCGACGTATGCAAAAAGCACCTTACTTCGGACGCATCGATTTTACTGAGGAAGGCGAACCTTCCTCAGAACAAATCTATATCGGTGTTTCTACCCTTACTGATGCAAGCGGAGAAAACTTTCTTATTTATGACTGGCGCGCCCCAATTTCAAGTGTTTATTACGACTACCCACCAGGACCAGCTGAGTACAACACACCAGGCGGCGTAATTCGCGGTAATGTGGAGAAAAAATTACAATACATTATTCAAAATGGCGAGATTGATTCCATGTTCGATACGAGCCTTACAATTGGCGATGAAATCTTGCAACAAGCACTCGGAAAAGGTACGAACAAACATATGCAAAGTATCGTCGCTACGATTCAGCGTGAGCAAAATGAAATTATCCGTCACGATGAAGGCCGACTCCTTATCGTTCAAGGAGCTGCTGGTAGTGGTAAAACATCAGCTGCCCTGCAGCGAATTGCCTACTTACTATATAAATATCGCGAATGGCTAAAAGCGGATCAAATTATTCTCTTCTCCCCTAACTCTATGTTCAATAGCTACGTATCTAACGTACTACCTGAACTCGGTGAAGAAAATATGCAGCAAGTAACATTCCAAGAATATTTAAACCATAGACTAAGTAAGTCATTTGATGTTGAAGACCCTTATGAGCAATTGGAATATATGTTAACTGAAACAAATAGCCCTACCTATAAAACGAGAAATGCGAGCATCCGATTTAAAGCATCCACTCAATTTTTCGAGATGATTAGAGCGTACAGACAATCTCTTGAATCTTCAGGCATGCTATTTAGAGGAATGAAATTTAGAGGAAAATTGATTGCCTCTGCTAAAGAAATTACAGAGCAATTTTACAATACCGATTCCTCCCTCCGTTTCCATAATAGAATTGAAAAGTTAACGGATTGGCTAAATAAACAAATAGATGCAATCGAAAAAGCAGAACTGAAAAAGCCTTGGGTAGAAGAAGAAATTGAATTACTTAGTAAAGATGAATATCAAAAGGCTTATAAATATTTACAGAAAAAAGGCGAGTTTGACGACAACTCTTTTAATGACTATGAGAAAGAAACGAAAGTCCTGGGACGTATGATTGTCCGTAAAAAATTGAAGCCGCTTCGTAAAGGCGTTCAAACATTGCGCTTCATCAATTTCACAGGAATCTATAAACAACTCTTCACAGACGCATCATGGGTTACTGGAGAAAAACCGAAAGAATGGGATGACATTTGCTCTTTAACGGTAAACATGCTTGATGAAGGAAAGCTATATTACGAGGATGCGACTCCATTTTTACTTTTAAAAGAATTAATCGAAGGCTTCCAAACGAATAGATCGATTAAACACGTACTCGTAGACGAAGCGCAAGATTATTCGCCGTTCCAGTTCGAGTTTTTAAAACGTCTCTTCCCTGCCGCAAAAATGACGGTACTCGGAGACTTTAATCAAGCGATATTTGCCCATGCAAGTGAAGCAGTGAATTTCAATACACTTACTAGCTTATACGGACCGGATGAAACGAACGGTATTAACTTAACTCGTAGCTATCGCTCAACAAAACCGATTATTGAATTTACACGTGCTCTCGTACCGGAAGGCAAGAACATTCACGCCTTTGAACGTGACGGCGAGAAACCTACAGTGACGAAAGTAGCGAATGAGAGCGAACTGCACGAACATATTACTGCCAAAGTTGCTGAACTACAAAAAGAGCAACACAATACAATCGCAATTATATGTAAATCCGCAGCTGAAAGCGCCGCTGCATACGAAGCACTTAATCATATCGATAATATTAAACTCGTGAAGAGTAACTCAGCCGAGTATGAGCAAGGCATTGTCGTAATCCCTGCTTACTTAGCGAAAGGTATTGAATTTGATGCCGTTATTATTTACAATGCTTCTAAAGATGTGTACAGCGATGAGAGCGTTCGTAGATTGTTCTACACTGCTTGCACACGCGCGATGCATGAGTTGCACCTTTATAGCGTTGGTGAGGTTAGTCCTTTTGTACTTGGGGCTGATTCGTATAGTTTTGAGCTAATAACTAAAACACCTTGATGATTATCAAGGTGTTTTTCTCATTCTAAAAGGAATATCTTTACGTCGATATACACTTAACACAATTCCCATTATAAATGCATGAAACAGAGTTGGTATCAATCCGTAGCTAATAAATGGTAATGATATAGAAACACGTGGTAATATCCCGAGGGTCATGCCAACATTACAAATAAAATGGATTACAAAAAGAGTCACTCCGCCAACGAGAAGCAATTTACCATAACCATCATTTATTTTATAAGCTATGTTCATTATTCTTACTGCAAAAAGAGAAAGAATCACGACAAGAACTAGCGCAAGTACATATCCATAATAGTAAGTCAAACTTGCAAATACAAAATCAGTATGGGCAGCACGGATAGACTTTATATTTTCATATGTACCAAACCAACCTGCTGAAGACATCGCCTCTTTTAAACGTAAATACCATAGATCATGCTCTGGATTTAACATTCCTAAAATTCTGGCCATACGGTATTCTTTTACAGCAGACCAGGAAAGTAGATCCCTAATAATCAATGGTACAATAGGTAAAATCGTAATGAGCCATGCCGTTTTCTTTCCTAACTTACTCCACCAAAGCATAACAAATACCATCGTGATATAGATGAACAGTGGTAAAAGAGTTGATGTAGTTAGAAATAAATATAAAGAAAATAAATACAACATGAGAAGATGTATAAACTTTAATCTACTGTTATTGAAAAAAGAAGCCCAGCCTAGAAAAAAGAATGGTATTGTCATTAAACAATCAATTATGACGGAACCAATTTTTAGTAATGGTTCTCCATTCAAAGAAGCAGTCGGAAAACATTTTATCATTAACAAGATAAGTACACCAATTGTATAAAACAGCCACCCAAGTCTCTCTAACTTCCGATAATCAAATAGCATCATCCCAATCGCTGTTGTAACACCGAGAATTACAAATATCACCTTATTCATTAATAAGTCAGCATGTCCAAGCGCTATAACTGGCAAAAAACCTAGCCCCATCGCAGCCACTAATAAACCAATTAAGAACCAATCAACCTTTGGCTTATGTAGTTTATTAAGTTCCTGGCCAAGCTTAATTGGACTTCCCATTTGTTCAACAGCCTTATCTTCAGCAACTTCCTCACTTAAGCCTTTCTCTATCCACATATTCTTCGTCTGTTTCAAGTGAAAATCTAGTTCCGTTGCTACTAAGTCCTTCGCTTCTTTTGATTTAATATGATTCGTAACTTCTTTTAAAAAACGCTCCCCTTTTTGATTCAATTTTTTCTCACTCCTGTACTAATCCTTTTAATATAAATCGTGCCTTCGTAGCATTCTTCTCTGCCTTTCGCAGCATCTTGTTTCCTTTATCATTTAATTGATAATATTTAGCTCCTGCGTGATCCCAGCTAGATTGGATAAAGCGATTCTGTTCTAAACGATGTAATAAAGTGTATAGAGACCCTTCATCACCTTCGAATTTTTGAATCCCTCTCCCTCTTAGCAACTGCATCAATTCATAACCTGTTTTTTCATTCATAAGAAGTTGTAATACTGCTAAAAGGATATCTTCTTCCTTTTCGGACGATTGCTTAATTTTTTCGCGCACCTGCTTCTGGTGTTGATCAGAAAAACTCAAATGTTTAAACGTTGTGTTCTCCATTGATTTTCGCAAGCCTTTTAATCGATCTTCCATTTGATTATTCCTCCAATCCTTCCTTCAAAAGCTCCTTCGCTTTTTTCAGTCTCGTTTTTATCGTGTTTTCCTTTACTTCTATTACTGTAGCAATCTCTTTAATTGATAATTCCTCATAATAAAATAGATAAATCACTTCTCGATATTTTATCGGTAAACTCATTACTGCAGAAGCCAGTTCACGATCCTCCGCATTTTGAATGACAGTTTGTTCCACACTTTCTTTTTGACTCTCCATATACGTAAAGTCATCCTCTGTCATGATAACTTTTTTGTTATACCAACTTTTTAAATAGTCCTTACATTGATTGCAATTCTCCATAACCATGTTTTCAAATTCGAATTCCCTTTATATGTATGAAGAGATTTATAGCATTTCACGAATATATCTTGCGTTAAATCCTCCGCAACCTCTTTATTATTCACATACGAATACACAAGCTGCAGGACTTCTTGTCCATACTTGTTCATTATTTCGTCGATAAGGTCCTCCTTATCTTCTATTTCAAACGCTTCTATCGTTAATTCATCCACATCATTTCCTCCTTCCCATATATTAGACGACGCACTGTATGGAAAAGTTTTATAAATACATAAAAAAATACGGATGGTAATGTCCATACCGTTTTTTTATGTATATTTATTTGCTTCTTGTCCCTTGATACTTATGCTCTGCTTAAAGATAGGGATTTTTATCCATATGTCTTGTTCCCTATTTTAAAACATAATACAATGGAAATGTAACTTAATAAGCTATAACTAGTAGGTGTGGTAATCATCTCTTCCATTTTGAAAAAAGGGGGGAGGTGATAAAATGATCGCGATGTTTGTAATTAAATTAGTGTATGGTATCCTAACCGGAGCTGGCGTTGTCATCGGTAGAAGATACGTCGGTCCGTGGCTAATTTCTGTATACAAAAAAGCGAGAACCACCCTGCTTCGTGGAAAAGGTAAGGGCGGTTCTCGGCTAAAACGTTAATGTAATTGTCTTATAACCGCACCTACTACCACCACAATAGCAAGTTAGGTTACAAAGGCAGAAGTTTCTCAGGCTTCTGTCTTTTTTATTTTATGCAAAATTCACACTAAATACTCTATCATCATTGTAACACATTTTATTTATTTTTAGTCAAGAGAAAAAACACCTCCTGAATTCACTTAATAAGTATAAAAATTCAAAAAAATCAAACCATCTATCCCCTTAAGTATATAGGGAATAGATGGTTTAGTTTTTTTAACATGTGTTCCATTTTCATAGCTCACTTCAAATCACTGTGATTTTCACTTTATTCTTCTAAATACCCAATCGCGGCTAGTGCCTGTAAGTATTCTTGAAACAAGGGGTTTTCAATATTGCATTCTTCTTTTTCTAAGCCCATAAGAACTGTAAGTTTATTGTACATCATCTCTGAATGACCTAATAAGTTGAAGTAATTAATGTATGTGCCATCCGCACTTGCTAAAAAGATAACAATTAATTTACCTTCTTGAATTTCTTTATTGAAAAGATCTTGCTCATCGAAATCTGTATTTTGTTCAGATTGATTAAGTTGTATCATTTCAGCAAAATCTTTTTTTTCCGCATCACTAAACAACCCCATCAAAACAGCCTTTTCCTCGATCTTATAACACTTTACTATTTCTTTAAATTCGATATTTGGATCTAGATAAATGGAACCAATTTTATTTTTTTTGATTTCTGTAGCTCTATACTCACTTTTCAAAATTGTATCAATTTCGTCTATCGAAAATTTATTTGGGATGTTTCTCATTTTGTATTTTTCATAAAGTTTATTTATCATATACTACTCCTTTTTAATAGAATGAATGACCACCTGTTCTATTATGGATATGGAAGTGGAAATAATAACCTTCAGCTGACGTTTTTCCTTTGTCACGCTCAGGGCCAATTGGTGTTCTCCCGTTTCCAGCGTCTTTTGCAACAGTTGCGGCTAAAGCATAAGATTTTGACCAAACATTGTTATTCTTTTTATCACTTGATTTCATTCTTGAAACTGCAGTTGCTTTAGAGATTGGTCCGCCAATATATAAATCACCTTTTGTTAAAACAGCAGCATAGTGATCATATTTTTTCTTTCGTAATTCTGCAGCAACTTTCCCCACTACCGTATATGTAGCACCTGCAATAATTACAGCAGCACCAATCGCGATTAAATGCGAAACAAGCCCTTGACCAATTACGCCTGCAAGCGGTAATAAGAACACTATAGAAGCATGTGCTTCCATAGAATCTACTTCAAAAGATTCGTTTGTTTTTATATCGGTAAATGTCGCTTTAAACACTTCCTCAGTAGCCTCTTCAACGTCAACTCTATATTCTTTTTCAACTTCATTTCCGTTTGCATCTTTTTCCATTGATTTCACTGTAAATGTGTTATCTGTTTTATCCCAAGCCGCTGAAACTGTTGCATCACCTTCTACCGTTTCAACTTCTGTTTGTATTTCTACTTTCTCACTATTATTCTCAAGTACTTCAATATTCTCGTCTTGAACCCAATCTTCAGCTAAAACTTTACCATTTGGAATGATTCCAATGCTTAAAACAAAGATTAACATTAATGATACTATCTTTTTAATCATAATTCTCCACCCCTACTATAATTTTATAAATCCATTGCCAATTTGATTACTGCCACCAATGTCCACAGTATTTTTTTCTAAAATTTTATACACTTCTTTAGGGAACTTTACTTTGCTAGATGACAGTTTAAATGTTTCCTTATTCGCAAGAATTAAAGATACAATTCCTGTTACGTGAGCCGTTGCTAGAGATGTTCCATTTTCAATCGAATAACCATTAGAAGTTGTAGTGGTTATGACGTTCACACCTGGGGCTGCAAAATCAATTTTCCCATTCCTTGCAGCAAAACTTGCAACTTTATAAGCGTGATTTACTGCTGTTACTGAAATAACATCTTTATAATTAGCTGGATATTCAACTTTTCCGCCATAATTATTACCTGCAGCTGCAATAACAACTATCCCTTTTTGAATCGCCTTCTCAATCACCCACTCAAGTTCAGGATGGTTAGAAGACATACCAAAGCTAATGTTTAACACATCAACATTGTTTTCAACGGACCAATTAATACCTTGAACTAAATTATCAATCTTTCCTTTTCCATCATCATTAAGAACTTTAACATCATAGAGTTCCACTAGCGATGCTGCAACGCCAGTGATTCCAATTTTGTTATTATGTGCTGCGATAATACCCGCCACAGTCGTTCCATGGCCTAAAACATCAATTACTGGATGTTGCGGCTCAATTACATTGTATTCTTTAATTACAAGATTTTTTAAATCATCATGTTGTTTTTCTATTCCACTGTCTAATATCGCAACCTTAATCTTACTTTTAGATTTAAATTCATAATATTCAGAATTCAAATTCGAAAGTGCCCATGATCTTACTTGCTCCTTTTTGCTTTTTTCTAGTAAAGCAAGGTTGTCTGATTGATTTATTTTAACCAAACCCGTACGTTGAAAGAAAAAGAAATAGACAGCGCAAATTGCAAAAACACAAACTAAAAAAATCAAAGAATACAAAATTTTCTTCTTAATCACTATCCCCTCCTAACCTTAAATAAATCCTAATATACATATATAACCAAAACAATACTGTTTTTTACTATTTTTTCTTGTTATACTGATACTGAGTTTAGATAAACATTTCACTTAGTAACCTATTCATCAAATGAATTTAATTGAAATAAATGTAAAACAATAAAATTATCACCAGAAAACCCATCTCTTGGTTCATTAGCGAGAGATAGTCACACTCGAAACATCCCCCAATATATTCTCGTAGAGTAGAAAACTGAAACAGATTAAATTTCTTTAGGGATGGCTTCGCCTCATCAAACCGTACGTGAAGTTTTTCCTCATACGGCTTTCCGATATTCTTCCTTCTTTAGCTTTCCGTTTATTCTAGCTTCCTACTTTCACGAGTATGTATGTTGTTTTCTTTATCAATTCCTTGATACGGCCATGTTTCTTTCTAACATTTCTTTTCTTATTCCAGAAAAGGTTCAACCGTTCTAGGACATACCAGTCTATTTTACATAGCCACCTCTGTCCAATTGAAGATAACACTATAATAGTTCTTGAACCCTTGTAGAATTCTATTTAAACCTTTTACCATCTCTTCTAATTGTAAATACAGTTTGTTCCTCGGCTCTGTGTATCTTTTAATGCGTTCTCGCATTTTCTTCATGGCTTTCTGGCTCGGAATATATGCCATCACATACACTTTCTTCCCGCCTTTCACAGGTTTAGGGTATTTTCGATGGTGAAATCCTAGAAAATCAAATCCCTCGTTGCCATCCCACGTATTCACTAGCTTTGACTTTTCTGTATAGATTGTAAGTTCTAACTTATTCATAATGGATTGTAGTATCCGAATACTTTCTAGTGCTTGTTGTTTTGTTTGACATACGATGACAAAGTCATCGGCATATCGAATTAGTTCCCCCGAGTGTTTACACTTCTTTTCCCAAATGGTGTCCATATAGTTTAAATATATATTAGAAAGTAACGGAAATATCACGCCACCTTGTGGTGTACCTACTGTCGTTTCATGAAATTGCGCATATTCCATGATTCCCGCTTCCAGCCATTTTCTAATGAGTTTTAACACTCTTCGGTCACTGATGCTTCTTTCTACAAGCCTTATTAATTTATCATGATTAATGTTATCAAAGTATCCTTGATGTCTACGCCTACTATCCAATGAGATGTTTTACTCGCTTTCCGTATCTTCCATATCGCTTGATGCGCGTTTCGTTTCGGGCGAAATCCATACGAACAGTCTTGAAAATCAGCTTCAAAGATTGGTTCAATGACTAATTTTGTTGCCATTTGTACAACTCTATCTTTGATCGTAGGAATTCCAAGTGGTCTTTGTTTTCCATCCCCCTTTGGAATATAGGTTCTTCTCACAGCTTGTAGATGATATGACTTATTTTTGAGCTCCTTTTACAACTCATTTAGAGAGTTACGTTCTCCATATTGGTGCACAATTTCCTCAATTCTTTGTCCATCCACTCCTCCACTTCCTCTATTCCGTTTTACTCTTCACCATGCTTCAGCTAGTATACCAGGACGATAAATCTTATCATACAACGCATGAAATCTTCGGCTTGAATTTTCTTTGGCACAAAGATATAAAGTCTTCCAAAGTTCTTGAGCTTTTACATCAGTGTAGTTAGCAAGTTTTCCAGTATTCACTCACTCGTACCTCCTTCCAACTTATGAACAAAGTAGAGGTCCTTCCCTACATAACGTTGTGTTGTGGTTATGATATTCAGTACTATGATCTCCTCCGACTCCCTCTTTACAGTCCACCATTTCGCATATGCTTATAGGCTTTCTCTCTCCTTTCTGAAAGAAAGGGCAAAGGAGGGTCTCCCTAGTTCCAGACACTACTTTCTCAACATACCATCCTCCGTACCCCGAAGGATTCTTCGATGCTGTATTTCCAAGTTCTTCACGTCTTCCATGGTTTTCTCCTATATTCACCAGGCTCAACTTCCCTTTGTCCTATTGCTAGGTTTCTTTTAACGAGGCGGCAAGGTTCACTTTATGTTACGGTTTGTTGATTCGCTCGCACTTCTAAATAGAAGTCACTTTGTCACAGAGCTTCAACCTTAGGATTTCTCCACCAGTTGCCTGTTAGCTACTAGACGACTTGGCTCTTACCTAGGCTGGACTTTCACCAGGAAGCAGTGTCCAGCTTAGCTGGGCACGCAAAATAAAAGACTCTCTCCATTAATGATAAGAGTCTTTTTAACGCCAAATACTCATAATTTATCCCCTATAATAAAAAAAGAATTGTGCATTTTTATACCTACACAATTCTTTCTTCCAAAAACATATCTATCTATTTTACGCTAACGCAGCTGCCTGTTCTTGTTGATCTACAGGAATTACAGCGTCTGTTAATGCTTTTTCTAGTTCAGCTGTATATTTCATTTGTTCTTCTTTGCTCCAGCCTAGTTTCGCAGCCATGTAGTTGATTACTGCTTCTTTCCACTCATATACCCAGTGGATGTTGAAGAATACAGCGCCTCTGCGGCGTACGAAGAAGTCAACTGGTTTTGCTGTCATTTCGTAATCCATTGCGTATACAAGTGGGATTAGAACGTCAAGCGGCATGTTGTATTCTTTCGCTTCGTCTTTATGTTTTTTCGCTAAGCCAAATAGTACATCAACGTTAGAACCATAGAATTTTGCGAATTCTTCTGCTTGTGCTTTCGTTAAACCAGATTTCGTACCTTCGTCTGCTTTTTTCGCAACGAATGCCGGGAATCCGTGTGAACCATCTACATGTCCACCAGAGATCGGCATATGTTTCGTATCACTCTTCGGATATGCACTATGACCTTCTTTTTGTAGTAAGTTCGTTACGTAATCTACTACCATTTCAGCCATTTTGCGGTATCCTGTTAATTTACCACCTGCGATTGTAATTAAACCAGATTCAGAAGTCCAAATTTCATCTTTACGAGAAATTTCAGATGCATTCTTACCTTCTTCATAAATTAACGGACGTACACCAGCCCAGCTTGATTCAATGTCTTTCTCTGTAATTTTCACGCTTGGGAACATGTAGTTAATCGCATTAATGATGTATGTGCGATCTTCTGTTGTCATTTGTGGTACAGCTGCGTCTTTATCATAGAACGTATCTGTTGTACCTACGTATGTTTTTCCGCCGCGAGGAATCGCGAACACCATACGTTTATCTGGTGTATCGAAGTAAATTGCTTGCCCGAGTGGGAAACGTTTTTGATCAATTACTAAGTGAACACCTTTTGATAACTGAAGTACTTTTCCTTTTTTCGAGTTATCTTTTTCACGAAGTGTATCTACCCAAGGACCAGCTGCGTTTACAATTTTCTTACCGTAAACTTCATATACTTCACCGTCTAGTAAATCGATTACACGTACACCGCATACTTTTCCATCTTTATATAAGAAACTGTCTACTTTTGCGTAGTTAACAGCTTTCGCACCATGCTCAATCGCTTCTTTCATTACTTCAATTGTAAGACGCGCATCGTCTGTACGATATTCTACGTAGTAACCGCCGCCTTTTAATCCTTCTTTTTTTACAAGAGGCTCTTTATTTAATGTTTCTTCACGGTTAAACATCTTTCTGCGCTCGCTTCGTTTTACACCCGCTAAGAAGTCGTATACACGAAGACCAATTGATGTACTAAATGATCCGAACGTACCGCCTGTATGGAACGGAAGTAACATCCACTCTGGTGTTGTTACATGGGGACCGTTCTCATATACGATCGCACGCTCTTTACCCACCTCTGCTACCATTTTCACTTCAAGTTGTTTTAAATAACGTAGACCACCGTGTACAAGCTTCGTTGAACGACTTGATGTACCTGCTGCAAAGTCCTGCATTTCAAACACAATTGTTGATAACCCGCGTGTTGCTCCATCTAATGCAATACCAGAACCAGTAATACCTCCACCAATTACGATCACATCTAACTCTTGTTTATTTACTCCGTTTAATACGTCTTTACGTTGTTTACTTGAAAATTTCATGGTAATTCCTCCCTTTGATAACGAAAAAAGAGACCACAAACTCCGCTATAGATTTCGCCTCTATAGCGCGTTGTGGTCTCTCCAAATCTCCTACCGAATTATTAACTTGTCACCATTATAACACTGTTTATGATTATTTGAAAGCTTTTGTTGCTTCAATTGCTTTTTTCCATCCAGCATATAGCTCTTCGCTTGTTTCCGCTTCCATCGTTGGTTCAAAGCGTTTGTCCATATGCCACTGTGATTTAATTTCATCTTGGTTTTTCCAATATCCAACCGCAAGACCAGCTAAGTATGCTGCACCTAGAGCCGTTGTTTCGTTAATCACTGGACGCTCTACAGGAACATCTAAAATATCACTTTGGAACTTCATTAAGAAGTTATTTTTAACTGCTCCGCCATCAACGCGTAATGTTTTCAGTTCAATACCTGAATCTGCTTCCATTGCGCATAATACATCTTTCGTTTGGTAAGCTAAAGATTCTAGCGTTGCACGAATGAAGTGCTCTTTCGTCGTACCGCGTGTTACACCAAACATAGCGCCGCGTACTTCACTATCCCAATAAGGTGTTCCTAGTCCAACGAATGCTGGTACAACGTATACACCATCAGTTGATTCAACGCGACTCGCATACACTTCACTCTCACTTGCATCTTTAAACATGCGCATTCCGTCACGTAACCACTGAATTGCAGAACCTGCTACGAAAATACTTCCTTCTAATGCGTAGTTTACTTTACCATCTATTCCCCATGCAATTGTTGTTAATAGACCGTGCTCAGAAGCTACTGCTTTTTCACCTGTGTTCATTAACATGAAGCAACCAGTTCCGTAAGTATTTTTCGCCATACCTTCACCGAAACAAGCTTGTCCAAATAATGCTGCTTGTTGGTCACCAGCTACACCTGCAATCGGTACATTTTGGCCGAAGAAGTGGTAATCAATTGTTTCTCCGTAAATTTCAGATGATGGACGTACTTCTGGAAGCATGCTCTTTGGTACTGTTAACATTTCTAGAAGCTCATCATCCCACTGTAAGTCGTGAATATTAAACATTAACGTACGTGATGCGTTTGAATAATCTGTTACGTGTGCTTTACCACCAGATAGTTTCCATACAAGCCACGAATCAATTGTTCCGAATAATAGATCACCGTTTTCTGCTTTCTCTCTTGCACCTTCAACGTTATCTAAAATCCATTTTACTTTCGTACCAGAGAAGTATGCATCAATTAAAAGACCTGTTTTTTCGCGAACCATTTCGCTATAACCTTTTTCTTTTAACTCATCACAAATTTCAGCTGTTTGGCGAGATTGCCATACAATTGCGTTGTAAATTGGTTTACTAGTTGTTTTATCCCAGACAACCGTTGTTTCACGTTGGTTCGTAATACCGATACCTGCGATTTGTTCTGGTTTTACATCTGCTTCGCTTAAGCAAGTTGCGATAACTGCTAAAATAGATCCCCAAATTTCTTGTGCATTATGCTCTACCCAGCCCGGCTTTGGAAAATGTTGTGTAAACTCTTTTTGAGCTGAATGAACAATTTCACCTTTTTTATTGAAAAGAATTGCGCGTGAGCTTGTTGTTCCTTGGTCTAATGAAAGAATATATTTTTTCATATCGGTTTCCCCCTTATGCTACTTTTCTACTATTTGTATTGCTTCCGCTTTTTTTACTTGTCATATAAGAGATTGCTAGTACAATCACAGTTGCGATAATCACATAAATAAGTGCTGAATTTTGCTTTCCTTCAAATACAACTTGATGGAATAAACCTGCAAGTGATCCACCTAAAATTGGACCTACTACTGGAATCCATGCATACTTCCAGTTTGAACCGCCTTTTCCTGCAATCGGAAGGAAGAAGTGTGCGATACGCGGACCTAAATCACGTGCTGGGTTAATTGCGTATCCTGTTGTCCCACCTAATGATAAACCAATACTTACAATTAAGAAACCTACGATAAATGGATTTAATCCATCTGCAAATTTATTTGCACCAATTGCTAATATACCAAATACTAAAACGAATGTTCCAATCATTTCACTTAAAAGGTTTGCAAATGTGTTCGGAATTGCTGGACCTGTTGCAAATACACCTAACTTTGTTCCTGGATCTTCTGTTTCTTTCCAGTGTGGTAAGTAATGTAAATATACGATAACTGCCCCGATAATTGCCCCAATCATTTGTGCTACGATATAACCTGGTACGTCACTCCATGGGAACGCTCCCTTAAATGCTAGTCCTATCGTTAAAGCTGGATTCAAATGTGCCCCACTAATTGATCCAACCGCATACGCTGCAACCGCTACTGCTAAGCCCCAGCCCATTGTAATAACAATCCAACCTGAATCTTTCGCAAACGATTTCTTTAAACTTACACCAGCACAAACGCCGCCACCAAGTACGATTAACAACGCAGTCCCTATTAACTCTCCTAAAAATGCTGACATAGTATCCCTCCACAATCAATTTAAACGCTTCCAAATGTGATAGAGGTAAAATGAATGGCCATTCGTTTTTGTCAAAAGAAAAAGACCCACAGCTTTGCACGCTTCTATATAAATTTATATAGAAACAATGAAATGTGGATCTCTTCTTTTCTCCGTCACGTTTATTAACTTGTCTATAATGTTAACCTCTTATGAAAGCGGTGTCAACAGAATTTTTTCACATTTTCGTCACTTTTTTTGGTAATGTTTCCATAGTTCGCGTTTTGACGTCGTAATCGCTGTCGCACCAGCGTTTAAAGCTCTTTCCACATCTTCTACAGTACGAATAAAACCACCTGCTAAAATCGGTACACCAGTACGCTCTTTCACTTCAGCGATAATATCCGTCATTGCTCCTGGAAGCACCTCAATATAATCCGGTTTCGTCTTATCTAAAAGATTGCAGCTCTTCTCCATCGCACTCGAATCGATTAAAAAGATGCGTTGTATTGCCACAACACCTTTTTGCTTCGCCTTCATAATAACGCTCGCCTTTGTCGAAAGTAACCCGTACGGTCTAAACTCCTGACATAAATATTCCGTCGCATGCCCATCACTCTGCAAGCCATGAATTAAATCCACATGTAAAAACACCTTTTTACAATATTGCTTCGCAAGTGATATAACACTCTTCAATTGGCCGACATGAATATCTAAAATAACGATATATTCATACGAACTATGTAATAGCTTTTCCAAATCTTTAATTTGCCTCACTGCCGGCAAAATTTTCTGTTCATGAAATTCCATTCTCTATATCCCCTTCTTTATGACATCCTATCCTTTATAGTACACAATTTAAGTGAAAAGAACAGCTAGTGTAGGGGATTTCTTTCAAATCTTTCCTCTATTTATATATTTTCTTCAACTTATCAGAACCTATACCACCTATAATCATGAATACAAGGGGCAAAAGATTCATTACATATGGCGCATCTGCTACAATTGTAATACTTGCTCCAGCAAATTTGTTTAGCATCCATACAACGATTTTTGCAATAAACAAAAATACTCCTATTATAAATAGACTATCAAAAAACACCTTCCATTTTGGATATGCCAATTGCTTACTATCTTCAATTACTTTCTGCGTCAATTCTTCATCACTCCTTAGCAGTTCATCAATTGTAATACCGAACAGGTCACTTAAATGAATAATAATTTCAATGCTCGGATAGTTCTTTTCCGTCTCCCATTTCGAAACAGATTGCCTGCTCACATGAAGTTTTTCAGCCAAATCATTTTGCGACCAATTTCTTTTTTCCCTTTCTTCTTTTAAACGCTCACTAAAAATCATACTGTGTTTATCACCTCTCTATGCCCATTATGTTCAAATAAATGATGAAGAGTAAAGCGAGTTATCGTTGCATTTCCTGCGCAACTTATGCGTTACAACTTATAATGGCGCTATTTTATATGTATCTTCCCTATACTATTCTCCAATAATAATTTCCCGAACAATAATACAAAGAATGGATACTAATAAAGTGAAACTTTAATCAGCCCTCACCAATCGGACTTTTACGGACAGCCCGCCCCCCCACCTAACTTCTTTACTTCAGCTGAATTTTGAGGTGGGGGTCTTACTACCCGGCAAATAGCGGGATAAAGACTAGATTAGGCATAAAAAATGCGCCATCCCTTCTTATCAGTCTCCAGAAAGAATAACGCAAATTTTCATTTTTACTCATCACTTTTCGGACTATATGAAAACCCCGGATATTTCACAACAGGCCACTTCTCCTTACGCAGGGAATCCATTACTTGCGGGCCAACATGTATATTACTCTCCACTATTTCTTTAGGAGTCAGTGCCATCCATTGATTTAACGATACATCTTCAAAACGATTACTTCTGAACATCTCTAAAAACCATAATGTTTCGGTACCTGTATTTTGAATATAATGCCCCGTCGCAAACGGTACATATCCGACATCGCCAGCTCTATAATCAAATGTACGAGCGGTACCATTTCCAAGAAACACAGTCATTCTCGCTTCCCCTGTCAAATAATATTGCCATTCATCATTATTCGGGTGCCAATGAAGTTCTCTCATTCCGCCAGGCTCAACCTCAACGAGCGCTGCTGCGATCGTTTTTGAAATAGGGAAATTTGTAGAATCTACAATTCGAACGCTACCACCAGGAGTCTTAATTGGCTTTTGTTTTAACAGTTCATGTTTAAATGTTAAAGGAACTTCCCCTTTCGGTGATTGAACTTCCTGACTTTCAAGCGAACCTGGCACCTCTCCTTGATAAATATAAACTTGACCTGAAGGGATAGAATGAAAAGCACTCTCAGGTACTCCAAAATTAGCCGACAACACTTCTTTTGGCGTATGCGCAAACCAATCAGAAATAGCTAAAGTAGATAAATCAGAAAAATGTCCATCATCGAAAACAAGTAGAAATTCACAATGTTCCAATCCTTGAATGGAATGCGGAATACCAGGCGGAAAATACCAAAGATCACCTGGTCCAACATCAGCAATAAAATTCCGTCCATTTTGATCAACAGCCGTTATGCGTGCCCGTCCTAAAAGCATATACGCCCATTCCGCTTCTTTATGCCAATGAAGTTCTCGTATTCCACCGGCCGTTAAGCTCATATTTACCCCAGCAATCGTCGTCGAAACTGGTAGTTCCCGAGCAGTAATCTCCCGAGACCACCCGCCGTGTTTCAAAATCATAGAAGTGTCCGAGAATGAAAACTTCAAGTTAGGAACTAATCCTGCATCCGTTATAGGTGGAACAAGCATATTCGGATTTTGAATATCTCGCATAACATTACGAGGTCCAGAATCAATTGCACCTGCTCCGTCGCTGCGGATTGGTTGCGGCACTTTCCCTCCCGCTTCATTAACAGTACGTTTCTTCATGATTACACCCCTTTTTCATCCGGTTATTAGGTGAAAATCCTCCACCATAGTGTATGAATTGGGCTTTAGATGGTTACAGTTACTATGGAGTTACATCAACTGCCTATCATTATCGTTTTGTTCATTTCTCAACTTATACTAGTATGGACAGCGTCTGGAAAGATAATGAAGAAATTAAATTAAAACTAATAAAAAACCCTGTAAAATTTATTACAGAGTTTTTCACCAATTATTTATTGTTTTACATATCGAATACGAACATTATCGTCCATATGATAAATTTGTAATGTGTTTCCATCATAGTTTTGCAATTTATACATGATACTATCATTTGTTAACTTTACTTCTTGACCGTCTTTAACTGCTTTTGTTACTTTTAAAGATAACTGGAATGATGGGACATCCACCGTATATGTTCCTGTTAAATAGTTATCTTTATTCGGATAAGAACCATTCGCATAAGACTCAAATGTTTTATCACCTTTTAGTACTAGCGTAGTTTTTACGCCACTGCCGTAATCAATACCCCAATTACCAATAATCTCAGTACCATCTTTAATGTTCTTCTGCATGTTGCTATAACTAATTCCTAACTCTTCACTTGTACCAACTGTATCTACAAATACCCCAGTTTTTGCTTGACTTTTATCTGTTTGAGCCTGACTGCCAGTAGTTGGGTTTGCCTGTGTAGAACTACTTGTTGTACTAGTAGATTTTTCCGTGGTTGTATCACCTTTTACTTCAGCCCTTAACTTATCAAATGTAGGTTTCCAAATACGTTTTGCTTCCTCTAATTTTATATTTGCTTTATTTAAGATTTCCTTATCAGTCTCTAAGCTAAAACCTTTATCGTTGAATAACTTCTCTATTTCACCGAATGTTTCTCTTAGTTTACCTGCAGCTCTTTCAATCTCTTTTTGGTCTTCTTTATGTTTTGGCGGTGCAGAAATCTTCTCTATCTTATCAAATACTTTATAGATGTCTTTAACACTATCTAATACCTCAGCTTTTGATTTACTTCCGTTTCTCAAATCCTTTACAGATGCATCATAGTAATCAAATCGTCTTAACATATCCTGTTCAATGTCTAATAAATATTGTGCATAATCTTCATCTAAAACTCGAACCTTTTGAACATCTTTACTTTCTTCTTTCGAATTAGTTGATTTTTCTTTTGTTCCAGAAGACTTAGCTTTACTTGTTTCTTCTGTCTTTGCTTCTTTACTTGCCGAATCTTTTACTGTAACACAACCACTTAATAATAATGTAACTGGAACTACAGCAGCCATTAGTTTCTTCACTTTCATACCTCATACTCCTTAAAGTAATTTACTCTTAGTTTGTTTTGCTACCGATACTCTTCGCTGCTTCTTCAAACAGTTTTGAACCTTCTTGTGCTTTACTTAATGATTGATGCATTTTACTCTCGTCTTCTTGGTCTAATGCATCAAAGAGAAGTTGGAAACAATCCGCATACAGTTCCATCGATTGCTTTATCTTCACTTGTTCTCCCTGTAATTCAGGAGGCGCTTGTAGATTCTTCAGTTTCGTTGCAGTTGCCTTTGCTCCACCTAAACTCAGTTGCACTTCACTTTTCTTTTGTTTGTATGATTTTACGTCTGAATCTGCTATTCCTTCAATTAATTTCATTGTATCTTCAATTTGAGTAGCACTGTTTATAATATCTGCCTTGTACCTTTCAACATCTGAACCCGTTACCTTACCAGTTGAAGAAGTTGAATTATTTGAAGAAGAACTTGGTTGACTACTTGATGAGCTACTATTTGTACCTTCACCTTTCGCTACTGATAAGCTATCCTCTTTCTTGCTATCAGTTGACTTACTCTCTTTTTCAGAAGTCTTATTCTCTTTCTCTACCTTTTGCGTTTCTTCTTTCTTTGGTTCAGCTTTCTTACCATCAGTTTCAATTGTAATACAACCACTCAATAACATAACTGGTAACGCTAAACTTACTAATTTCTTTGCTTTCATGATTACTAATACCCCTTTATTTGTAAAATGTAGTGCAAACAAGTTAATATACTTAATTAGTAAATTTCCCTCGAATAATTTATTAGAATCTAACATCCGTATACTTCTTACATATTTATAATATTTCCACATGTACTGTTTTACAAATAATCACATATTCGATCAAAGGGATTTATGTAGTCTTTAAAAGGAAATTTACTAAACGAAAAGAAAATTTTAACAACAATGAAAAGAAGCTAACAATAAATTGTTAACTTCTCAACCGAAAGTAAAATACTATCTTTCCTTATCTTCTAATATCTAGGTTGTGATTGAATATTTGTAAGATGAACATCATACATATCAATGATTTCAAGAAATCTATCAGCTTCACGGAAAACATGGTCTGCCAATAATGGATGAATGATGCTCTTTATTTTACATTGCTCAATTAAATCACGTGCTGTTTTCTTAAAATCCCGAAGAGATGCAACTGACACGCGATTTTGATCTAAAAATTGATCTAAAAGAGGAGCTGTTTGGGATTGTGGTTTCATAGATTCTAAGTCAATTGCTTGATACATCAATTCATCAAAATCATTGCTAAAATTCCGTGCTGTATCTACAAGCTTTCTTTCCGATGGATCAAGAAGATGGCCAATAAATTTAGCATGGTCTGCCATAATCCTTAAAAAGAAAACATTTTCTTTAATAATAGCATCAGGAAGAGCATCTAATTTACCTTCATTTAATTGTATTAAACGTTTTCTAAAATAATCCGCTTCCCTACTTGTATGGTCAACTAAAAGTGGAAAGTTATTTTGTCCTGGCAATTTACATGTGAGAATTAATCCTAAAATTTTTCGTTTAAATCCCCAAATATTAGTTGCGGCTTGTTGTACTTCTGCATTAAATCTTTTTATTTGCTCAGGATCTGTTTCATTTGTATAGGAATGCGCTATTTGTTCAATATGTTCAAACAATCGATAAAATTGATTCGCCTCTTCGATTAGTTGAGTATCCTCGCATCTAAATCCTAAACGTAGAAAAAAAGAATGCTCCTTCATGATTCTAGACCAAAAACGAATTTCATTTAATGAACGCTCAACAAACATTACAGATGTAACACCTGTATCCGGATGTAATGAAGTTTCATCCCTATGCATTGTTAATCCCCCCCAGTAAAATCCCCGCTAGTTCCATTCTTATGAAGAAAAATATATATAAATGCCATCAATAAAAGTTTATGATGACTCTCTTATACATGTAAAATTAAACTAATATAACCTTAGCTTGATGAACATATACTGCTCCCCAGAAGAAAAAAAGCTACCACCTAGATGTAAAATCCTACTAGGTGGTAGCCTTTCAAAATTTCTATTAAAGCAATACCGAATCTTTATCACTATCCTGATTACGTTTCTCACGTTCTTCTTCTAAACGCTTCATATATACTTCGCCTTCTTTTTCAATAAACTCATTATCCATATCTTGCTCTTTTTTCGAAGTATATAAAACCATGTAGCCACTTAGTACAATCCCGACAATTACAAGATACACCCACCATGGTAAAGTTTCCAAATCACTTCATTCCTTTCCTTAGACAAGCCTTATTAGTTTCACTTTATGAGGAAAGAAGTGGATTTATGCTTAAAATTTTTATTGTGGATGCTTCGCGAAAAATGCTTGTACATATTCCATAAACTCAATTGGTTCCTGACGAAACGGTGCGTGGTATCCTTTTTCAATAATATGAAACGTACTATTTGCAAATAGCCCATGATACAGTTCACCATTTTTCCAAGAAACACTTTTATCATGTCGTCCCCATATAATTAAAGTCGGTACCTTAATTTTATCAGCTTCCATCGCAATGCGGCGCTCTCTCATTTTCGTAAGCTGGTCATAATGCTCTTTATCATCACGACTATTTTTCACTTCATTTTTATTATACTTCGTAATCTCGGTTACAGTTTGTAAGTCCGTCGATAGCGGTGGTACTTCATAACTTTCTTTTTGCTGGAAAGACTCAATTCCTGTAGCATCCGCCAAGATGAGATGCGTTACTGCATCCGGATATAAATACGCTAAATTCAAGGACATCTCTCCGCCCATCGAATGGCCAAGCACCGCAAACTGATTGTATCCGAGCTTCTTCATTAACTTATAATATAAATTCACTTGCGCAGGAAACGAATACTGAAAATCAACCGGCTTCGAAGAACGTCCAAATCCTAAAATATCAACCGCGATAATCGTATGGTCCTTTACAAGTTCCGGATAAATATCACTAAACCCATCTGAAGAACCACCAAACCCGTGAAGCATAAGTAAAGGCGGCTTCCCCTCACCAATTTGCTTAAAGTAAATCGTCTGCCCATCAATTTGCGCCATACTCTCTTTCGTATGCAGCTTCATCATAACAGTATCTTTCACTTCTTCAACCTTCGCAATCGGCTTATCAACGAAGTTACATACGATAAGCAAAACAAGCACAATACCGCTAATCAAATAAAACTTAAACCGTTTCAAAGTTCCCGTCTCCTTTCTTGAGTTGCTATTTAAAGTTTTTACATTATTTGGTTGTTTTATGTTATCCTTTTAATTGTAACTAAAACAGTTACAATTATACTAAAAAAATATAACTCACTTCTATTACTAATGGTTATTCTGTAACTATTATAGTTACATATTTAAAGTAAGTCAATTCTTTTCTCTACATGGCCTGAAAATAGAAAAAGGGACTCCATGTTGAAGTCCCTTTCTTTGTTATTATAGTTGGCTTACTCCGCCGTCGCCCCTATTATCTGCTGGTGCTCCTCCTGTGTCGCCAATGTTAACGTAGTCTGGTCTTGCTGGTGCTCCTCCGTCACCAATATTAACTGCTTGCTGTGTAGTAGAAGAAAAATTAAGTCCCAATGAAAGAATCCCTACAAAAATTAATCCTTTTGCTATTACGCCTACTTTTTTCATTATTTCAACGCCCCTTTTTCTAAATGTTTTTTCTGTGCTTGATTATTTATATAAAAATATTTACTTGCCTTTACATGGTTTTCTTCTTTATAAAATTGCATAGCTAAAATCTCAGTATATTCTTGAATACAATCCAACAAACCTTCTTTCTCAAAATATAAAATCCCATTTAAAATAGTGGATTCTAATAATACACTAGACGTCTTTTGATTCATTTCCTTTAAAATTACAAAACGGTGCTGAAATTCTTTATTTTGTATCTTATTACATATATCTAATCCTTTTTCAATTAATTCAGCGGCAGTATCGATTTTTCCAATTTTGTAATATTCACGTGCTAATACAAACATTGCTTTGAAATGTTTGGGATTACTTTTTATTACTTCTACTAAATGTCGAATTGCTAAACTCGAAAGGTTTTGACTTGCATATAACCATGCTAAATTATGACGAACCATTGTAATAAATCTTTCATTATCTATCTTTTGAAATACATCTAATGCCAAATTCAACTTCTCTTCGGCTTGTTCATATTGCTTTAAATCAATACAAGCCATTGCAAAAATATTCTCACACAAAGCAATACAAACTTCATAGCCAGGATGTTTTTCATATTCATCTTTTGCTAAACGTATTTGATCAATCGCCATCAATGGTTTATACGTTTGATAAGACAAATATGCAAATCTATAATTGAATTCAGCATGTTCCAACGAAGATGTTATATATTTAATTAATTTCCCAGCCTCTTCAAAGTGATTTTGTGACTCAATGTAATTTGATATATACATTGCATGAATACCTTTAAATAATTGATAATAATGTGTTAAAAGTGCGTCATCAGGAATTATAAAGGTATTAATTTCATCAAAACTATTCTCTGTAATACTCAAACTATCAATTAGCACATGATAACGGAATTTTAATAATGCGTGATAAAATGCCGCATACTGATCTTCTTTAATATAAATAACCTTGGACTCTATTTCCTCATTTAGTACTTTCGCTTTAACCACATCTTGTTTTAACATTGAATGATACCAATCATCCAATAAGTGTCTCATTTGCTCCCGCGTTACTACATCTGCTCCCATAAACTCGCATCCCCTTTTCTCCAAAATTAGGATTTTTATACAATTATCAAAATTGTATATTACCACTCCTTTTCTATGTATTGAAAAATAATTATCAGAAAATTTAATGTTTTAATTAATTATACCAAAGTTTTCCTTTTTAATAACTTGAGAAACAATTGTCAGAAAACTTACTAGGATAAATAAAAAAGCAAGCAGTTCCAGCACTCCGCTAAAACTACTTGCTCTCCTACTTACTATCTCTATTTTTACTCTTTAATAAATTCCTTCGTACTTCTCACTGTATCAATTGGACGAACTAATTTTTCAATTTCTTCACGTTTTGGCTCTAGGAATGGAGGTAAAGATAATTTTTCACCAAGTGTTTCGTATGGCTCATCTCCCATAAATCCTGGGCCATCTGTTGCGAATTCAAATAAAATTTGTGGTGCAACTCTTGCATATAATGATTCGAAGAAGTGACGGTTTACATATCCAGATGAAGGAAGTCCTACGCTACTGATTCTCTCAATCCATTCTTCTAATACAGCGCGATCTTCTACGCGGAATGCCGCATGGTGCACTGTACCAAAACCTTGTTGTGCTTCAGGAAGAACTGTATTATGTTCTACAATAACAGATGCACCGTTTCCGCCTTTGTTCACTTCAAATAAATAGAATTCCCCTTCTTGCGCAACCTCTTTAAATAATAGAACTTTTTCTAACACTTCTTTGAAGAAGCTAAAGTTTGCAATACGGATAAATACAGGTCCTAAACCAGTGATTGCATATTCTAATGGTACTGGCCCGTTTTGCCAAGGTGTACCTGATTCGATTCCTTTATCAAGTTCATCTGAGATTAATTGATAGTGTTGGTCATCAAAGTCAACGAAAGAAAGAGTTTTCTTACCAAATTGCTCTTTAATTCCTGTATGTTCTACTTCAAGACGGTCAAAGCGTTTCACCCAATACTCTAATGCTGCATCAGTCGGAACACGGAATGAAGTTTTTGAAATTTCATTTGTACCGTGTACTCCTTTCGGAACACCTGGGAAGTCAAAGAATGTCATATCTGTTCCTGCACTACCTTTATCATCTGCAAAGAATAAATGATACGTTTGAATGTCATCTTGGTTTACTGTTTTCTTAACTAAACGCATTCCTAAAACGTGAGTAAAAAACTCATAATTCTTTTCTGCACTACTTGTAATCGCTGTAACGTGGTGAATTCCTTTTAATTGGTTCATTTTATATTCCTCCAATGTTTTTAAATTTATATTTTCTCTCCTATTAGTTCTCTTCAATAGGTGCTAAATTCACTTCAATTTCTGCACGCTGATCTTCTAGGAACGGTGGTAAATCAAGTTTTTCTCCTAAGTGTTCCACATCTCCATCAACTGTAAATCCTGGTCCATCTGTCGCAATTTCAAAAAGGATTCCGTTTGATTCACGGAAATATAAGCTTTTAAAGTAGAAACGGTCAATGATTCCTGAAGAATGGAAGCCTCTTTGTTTCACCTGTTCTTCCCAATAGGCAAGCTCTGCATCGTTTTTCACACGAATTGCTAAATGGTGGATGCTACCGCGGCCCGGCTTTTCAGTAGGACCATCTAAATATTTCACAACGATTTCTCCAAAAGCCTCTCCTTTAATGGACTGAAAAATTGCTTCCTCTTCGCTGCGGCTAACCGCTGTATAACCAAACATCTCTGTAAGTGTACTCGCCATTTTATCAAGTCTACGAACTGTCATTTCTACAGAACCCATTCCTTGAATTTGATGCTTTGCAGGAACTTCTGATTTCTCCCAAGTTTCCCAGTGCTCTACTTTTTCCCCGTTTGAAACGAGTAGTACTAAGCGAAGACCTTCAGCATCCTCAAATTGTAAAGCAGGACGATTTGCATATGTTGTCATTTCACTATGTTTCACATCAAATTTCTCAAATCGTTCTTTCCAGTAATGTAAGCTTTCCTCTGAAGGAACGAGTAATCCAATTCGAGTAATCGCATTTGTACCGCGATATGTTCTTCCTACTAATGGAATTTCAAAAAATGATAACTCTGTACCCGGACTTCCCGTTTTATCTCCGTAAAATAAATGGTACATTGACGGATCATCTTGGTTTACTGTCATTTTCACACGACGTAATCCAAGCACATTTTTATAAAAGTGATTATTTTCATTTGCATTTTTCGTAACCATTGAAATGTGATGATGCCCTTTAATTTTATACATTGGTTATTCCTCCGTTTCGTTTTACTAGTCAAGTGATAACTAAAAAAATAATATTTCCCACAACTAATATGGTTTTTAGCTTTTCAATTTATTCTTAATTATGTTTTTGTAAATTCATCTTAGTTTTTACTGTATAAGTTACTTTGTTTTTTAATCGAAAACAACTGAGTGTATGTTTTTCATATGACTCAATCGCTTTCGTTACTATCACTTTACACCTCAAGTGATTGAAAAGCAAGAGAAAAATCTCGAATTCGAGATTTTTTTGTTAAATAACATTTAGGGTGTAAAATCTGATTATTTACGTAATTGACATTCTATTAAAACGCTCATTTACAGAAGAACATTATTCAAGTGAAGCCCTCTATAATTCAATTACAACTCCTTGAAAGTTTATGATACTATCCTGATCACACTTTTTATATTTAATGTTTTAAGGAAAAAAGCTATACTATAAGCGAAACTAAAAATCAGAAAGGAAATACCAGAACATGGAAAATTATATGCTATTTATCCTTACAGCA
>NZ_QPEL01000127.1:0-11318 GCF_008368965.1 Bacillus sp. AY2-1
TCTTGGTTGCAATTTCGATCAATGTTAGAATACAAAGCAAAATGGTATGGCAAACAAGTCATTGTCGTATCGAAAACATTTGCTTCCAGCCAATTATGTTCTTGCTGTGGATATCAAAATAAAGACGTTAAAAATCTAAACCTACGTGAATGGGACTGTCCTTCTTGTCGTACACACCATGATAGGGATATTAACGCAAGTATCAATCTAAAGAATGAAGCGATAAAGCTTCTAACCGCAAGGACTGCGGGGTTAGCCTAATCAATTAGAGTTCGATAGAACTCTTTACTTAGGAATCCCTCACTTCTAAACGAAGTGAAAGTGGGGGTAGTTCAATAGTTTAATTTAGGGATGGTTAATTCTATAGCATTTACAACGCTATCACAGATACAGTATTATCATTAGTATTTGCTATATAAAAATGATTGACGGCTGTTAATCATTTTTATATAGGGCCCGTTGCACCAGTAGGACCTCATTGCTCCGATACTAGTAATGATATATCATCCACAACCACATTGGGAATTCCAATAGAAAAGAGTAAGTCTTTTAATTACTCTTCCATAATACTCAAAACTTATATATGTATGTAGAAGAGAAAATTCTGATATAATTATTCTAATATAGTGTTTAAAAGTAAATCCGTGGGATTAAAATGAAGAATTAAATTGCAAATGTTGATTTATGGCTTGATATACATGATGTTCTATCGATCTAAGGATATTGGGGTTCTAAATTTCTAATAAATTATGTTTGCACCAGAATCATCGCAACTTATACACATCAAAACCTTACCTACCATCATAGTATATTAGTTGTGAGGTGAAAACTTATATGAAATAGATTGATAGAGGAAAGGGAGGGAATTTTCATTACTACAACTGTTATTTCTCATTTTTATAATGAAGAGTATTTATTGCCTTGGTGGCTCATGCATCATACGAAACTATTTGATCACGGTATTTTGATTAATAAAGGGTCAACAGATCGCTCTGTTGAAATTTGCAAACAATTTGCGCCGCATTGGGAAGTTCGAAATTCAGCAAATCCAGAATTCGACGCGTTAGCAACTGATCGTGAAGTGATGGAAGTTGAACAAGAGGTGGAAGGGTGGAAGATGATTTTAAATACGACTGAGTTTCTTTGTGTGCAAGATAAAGAAACATTCTGGGAGTCTCTTACTAATTTAGGAGGAAGGATGTACTGGTTAGAAGGTCTTATAATGGTAGAAGATCCAAACTATAATTATTCAGAACTGATATATACGATACCATTAATGAAACAACGATTTCATGGCTACTTACCAGAAAATTGGAGATTATGGAGAAGAGGCAGATTTATTCATAATCATGAACATGGAAGTTATACGGTTGGCAGGCATTTAACCGCGCATGAATGTACCAATTATCCACCTCTTGCTTGTATTTTATGGTTTGGATTTAGTCCTTGGAATGATGCGATACGAAAGAGAAAATTACAGATTGGTTCAACGCTTTCTGAAGATAGTAAAGCTGCAGGGATGGGGACACATCATGTTATTACGCCAGAAATATTAGAGAAATAGTATAGAGAATTAGCAGCAGGTACACAAGATCTACGTTTAAGTGATGCATATGGCTATGCTTTTTTATAAAGTACTAATTTGAATTCTTAAAAAATGTTTCCCACCACAAAATAGTTGCTTCGATTCCTGTATATATATCGTATTTTGGTTCCCAATGTACTTCATTTTTTAGCCGTAGAACATTCGCGCCAACAAACAAAGGTTCATTATTAGGGAAGGGAATAGCACCTAATTTGATTAAATGTTCTTTCCCTATTCTTTTTGCGATAATAGAGGCTAGTTCTTTAATTTGAATAGAATGACCAGAGGCGACATTTACAGTACCTATTACATCACTGTTTAATAATGAAATAAGAGCATCTGCAACATCGCTTACATGGAGGAAGTCTCGATGTTGTTTCCCATGTGTACATAAAGCCTCCTTATTTTTTAATAATGAAGTAATAATATTAGAAATAAGGCGATTACCATGTTCGTAAGGTCCGTATAAATGAAAAATTCTTCCCCAGCACATGCTGAGTCCTGTTTGCTCAGAATAAGATTGTAGCCAACAGCGTAACGTGTTTTTACATAATGAATACGGATTTTTATAGGAAAGGAGTGAAGAATCTTCAGATAATATACCGTTAATCCATTCGTACTCTGCACCTGTACCAGCTACGACAATTCTCTGACCACCATGCGCTACAAACTGCTGAATTAATGAGATGCTCGATTGTAGCCAATAATAGTTATTGATGGACTCATAACATTTTGGTGGAACTGCTTCCCACGCTAAATGAATGAGGTGAGATGCTTTAATGTGATGAATAAGTTTTTTTACTTCATCATTATTGAGTAAGTTTACTTTATGCCAATGACATAAAATGTGAGAAGGTTTATTTCTATTATAAGTGGCGTGTACTTCATAGCCCATTTGTATTAATGAACTTACTACGTATTTACCAATCCAGCCATTTCCTCCTGTTACAAGGATCTTCTTCATGCTTCGATCACTTCTACTTTCGGAATAACAATTAAAAATTTCCCGCCCCATTCATGAATGAAGGAGCATTCCTCCATAATTTCTTCTTTTAAATTCCAAGGTAAGATGAGAAGATAATCAGGTTTTGTTTGTCTAATTTTATCAGGGGATTTAACTGGAATGCGAGTTCCTGGTAAGTGAAAACCTTGCTTATGAGGGTTTTTATCTACTGTATAAGGAAGAAATTCTTTTCCAATCCCGCAAAAATTTAAAAGAGTATTTCCTTTAGCTGGAGCGCCATAGCCGATAATTTGTTTATTTGAAGATTTTGCCTCAATGAAAAATTTCAGAATATCTAATTTCAATTGTTCTACTTGTTTAGAAAAAAGAAGATAGCAATCTAATTTATGCAGTTCATGATCTGTTTCTTTTTGAATTAATTTCGTAACGTTTGAACTGATTGTTATATTTTTATTTAAATGCTTTATAAATAATCGTAAGGAGCCGCCATGTGTAGAAAGTTCTTCTACGTCTATAACTTGTAAGTTATGGTGTAATAAAATCTTTTGAATACATAGAAGTGAGAAGTAAGAAAAGTGTTCATGATAGATCGTATCAAATTGTTTAGAGGATATGAGGTTTAATATATGTGGGAATTCAATTGTGATTACACCATCAGGCTTTAATAATGTTTTTAAGCCGGCAATAAAATCGTGTAAGTTAGGAACGTGAGCTAATACGTTATTAGCGACAATTAAATCAGCCTGTAGATTTTCCTCTCGTAACTGTTTTGCTAAATTATCACTGAAAAAGCTTATTTTTGTAGGAATTCCTTTTTGAATAGCGACTTCCGCGACATTTTTTGCTGGTTCTACTCCTAATGTACGAATGTTTCCTTGTTGAAAGTATTGTAATAAGTAACCATCATTGCTCGCGATTTCAATAACTTGCGAATGAGAGGTTAAGCTGAAACGTTTAATTGCCATATCTACGTATTGTTTCGCATGCAATAGCCAACTAGATGAATAAGAACTAAAGTATAAATAGTCATGAAAAATATTTTGTGGTGATTCGAATTCATCTAGTTGTACAAGTAAGCAATTGTTACAAACAAACGTATGCAATGGATAGAAAGGTTCCATTTTATATAAGTTTTCTGGAGCTACAAATGAATTAGCGAGAGGGGAAACACCTAAATTTAAAAAAGTATCTGTCAGTAATGAATGACAGAAACGACATTTTTTATGCGACATTTTTATAACCCCTTTATAATTTTTTAAAATGCATTGATTTGTTGTCGCGTGAACCATGCCATGTTTTCACCGGATATATATTTTAGATACCAGTCAACAGTCCAAGCGATGGATTTTTTAATTGATAATTTTGGAAGCCATTCTAAGTCTTTTACCGATTTCGTACTATTGAGTGTTAAAATAGGAGATTCGTAAGGAATGTTAGTAGTAGGAGTGAGTAGTGTCAATTTTTCATCCCATAGCTTCATTATTGTTTGCATTAATGCATTTACTGTTATATGAGGTTGATTGATTAGTCCAAAATTCCATGCTGCTGCATATTTGGCATCTTTCCAAAGTTTTTCAGCTAATCGTACATAACCATTTAGAGGATCTAATACATCTTGCCAAGGGCGAATTAAGCCTGGATTTCTAATACTTAAATGATTGGTGTGGATATAAGCTCGAATAATATCCGGAAACAGACGATTTTCTGCCCAATCTCCGCCATCAATGACATTACCAGCTCTTACGGAAGCTAATTTTGGAATAGAAATACTGTTTGAGTTAAAGAAGAACTTATAATAAGAGGTTGCGACTAGTTCTGCACAAGCTTTACTGGCGCTGTATGGGTCATGTCCTCCAAGACGATCCTTTTCATGAAAGGGTCGATTTCCAGTGCCATTATTTTCATAGCATTTATCACTTGTAACGTTAATAATGACACGTACACTTTCCGTGTGCTTTGCTGCTTCTAATACGTGAACAGTCCCTAAAACATTTGTTTTAAATGTCTCAATAGGATTGTTATATGAAGTTGTAACTAACGGCTGAGCAGCTAAATGGAAAATAATTTCTGGTTGATAATGCGTGATTGTTTTTAATAAGGGAGGATACTCTGTAATATCTCCGGTTACAGAATGACATTCTTTTGCTGCGTTAGACTGTTCAAAAAGGTATGGAGTTGATGGAGGGTGAGAAGAGTATCCAATTACTTCTGCACCTAAAGAAGTTAAAAAAAGTGTAAGCCAAGTTCCTTTAAATCCTGTATGTCCGGTAATAAATACCTTTTTTTTATGCCAAAAAGATGTAGTAACCATATCATATTACCAAACCTTCCATGGAGCATGATTGCTTTCCTATAATTCCACTAATTTTTTCTTGTCACGTAGTGTGTCCATAGGATGCCAAAAGCCTGTATGTTGATATGCAGTAAGCTCTTGTTTGTTTACTAGCTGAACTAAAGTATCAGTTTCAAAAACACAAGTATCACCGCTAATATAATTGAAAATTTCATGGTTTAGAACAAAGAATCCACCATTAACCCAACCGCCATCGCCTAAAGGCTGTTCTTTAAATGCTAAAACGGATTGCTCATTTAATATAAGAGAACCAAATCTACCGGGAGGTTGAACAGCGGTTACAGTAGCCATTTTTCCGTGTTGTTTATGAAATTTGATGAGTTCTTGTAGATTTACATTGCTCACTCCATCGCCATAAGTAAGCAAAAAAGGTTCGTCCCCAACGTATTTTTGTATCCTTTTAATGCGTCCACCAGTTTCTGTTTTTTGTCCTGTATCAATAAGTGTGACTTTCCAAGGTTCTACATGATGTGAATGACTAGTTATTGTGTTGTCACATAATTGGATTGTGAAATCTGACATGTGTAAGTTGTAATTAAGAAAAAATTCTTTAATTACATAACCTTTATAACCTAAACAAATAATAAATTCCGTAATACCATGGTGACTGAAGAGGCTCATAATATGCCAAAGAATAGGTTTTGTGCCAATTTCAATCATAGGTTTTGGTTTTAAATCTGTTTCTTCCCCAATTCTAGTACCATATCCACCAGCAAGAATAACAGCTTTCATCTTCTCCTCCTAAAACGTCAAAAATCATAGTATCTTTTTACTGTATTCATCTATTTTATAAATGGTGTTATTTTTGTAAAGTATGAAGGGAACGGTTATGAAAAATGGGAGAGATTATAAATATTTTTAGTAGCAATACTTTAGAATAATGTGCTAAAAAGAGAGTATTTTTATTTTGTATAATACAAATCTAATAATTATAAAATGTTATTCTACATATTGAGGGATCACCCCACATCGCTATCAAGCTAACAAAACAAAATACCCTATAAAATGAAAAAATACGCTATTCTTTCTGTAGAATATAGGAAAGGATGGTGTTTTTTATGTCTGTTTCTGTGTCTGACGAATTACAACTATTTGCTCAAGAAATTCAAGTTTTTTTATCTCTAAATACCTTAAGGAATCTTGCTAGAGATGTTGGTTTTGTAAAAAGAACCAGTAAATATCAATCAAAAGATTTAGTCGCTTTATGTGTATGGATGAGCCAAAATGTCGCTAAGAATTCTTTAACTCAGTTATCTAGCTGTTTGGAAGCATCAACTTTTCTTGTCCAAAAACAATGATAGGTATAGAAATATCCATTTTCATGTCTTTGTACATTTCTACAACTGTAGAAAGACATAAAAATCTAAACTAAAATTTCATGAACAATCGTTGATAAATAGCCATTATCATAAATTTTGTAGGTACTTTCATGTCTCAATAAAGGGACAAGAAAGTCTAAACTTTTTGAACATAGGACAAGAAACTCTAAACTACTTATCCAGTAATAATACAATATTCAAAAGTAAGCTTTTGAATATTAGTTTACTTTCACAGTATCATTAAGAAAAACCACAACAATTGCTTTGGTTTTTCTTTTTGTCGACCAAGACTATGTTGTAAATGCTCATAGCATTATACGTTGAATTTTTAAAAAGTATTAAAATGTAAAGCTTTTTAATAAATGTTTTACTTTAGGATTTGTTATGTATTTATTATTAAAAGTATCGTGCGTATTTCAGGTCAGAGGAACGCTTTAGGGTGTCCTTTCTCTATTTGTCCAAACGTTTTAGTATTTTAATACATACATTAAAGATATCTACATCATAAACATATATATTAAAATTTCGGAGGGACAAAAATGGCAAATTGTACGGGCATAGCTTGTTTTTTATTTACTTCTTGGCCAATAGGAACTGTCGTTACAATTACAACTAGATCTGGACAAATTATTGGACCTGCTACTTTTCTGGGATTAAATCAAACTCTTTGTTTAGTTATATTGGAAGAAGAAGGCTCTATAACACCAGAGTCTACTATTTATACATTCATAAGTTGTGAAGATATAGAAAGTGTTTCACTAACTTCTTAGTCTATGAAATTCGTATCATGTTGGTGTTAACCCATATAGAATATAAATAAGTTAAACAAAAAGCCTAGTAAAAATGAACTGCACCCCAATTGTTAGACTGTGTCTAACAATTGGGGTGCAGTTCAAAACTAAGCTTTTTGTTTAAAAAAATACCTTTTTTCACCTTAATACACTTTTAATTTCATGCTATTTATACAATAAATAATAAAAAGTTTACATTGGGTTTTTATAACTCTTAATACTAATGTACAAATATAAAATTATGAAAAATTACATTATATTCATAGTTGATAATTATCCTCGACGTAACTATAATGATTACAGGTTGAACGATATAATAAATTAAGTATTTTATTAGACCTAAGTGTACATTTAAATACAACAAGAATGGAGATGTTATAAAATGGGTATGAAAAAAGTTATTTTAGCGGGTGCATTAGGAATTGCAGCTCTTGCAGGTACAAATTTACCAGGATTAGAAGCAACAAAAGCGAGTGCAGCTTCTATTGAATCAAATCTATCAACAATTGAGGGGCGTGTAGTTGAGATTTCTAATAATGTTATCTCTGTTGAATCAACAATGTATTCAGAGCCTATTAGTATTTATTTAAACTCTACACCTAATATAAAAGTTGGTGATCAAGTAAAAGCTACTGGTAAAATGATGCGTAATTTCACTGAATTTATGGTTGCAAAGTCTGTTGAAAAAGTTCAAGGTACTGATACATTGCATCAGGGAAGGTATTTAGAACATGTTTTTGCATATGAATATGAAATAGGACATATTACAAAATTAGATAAGTTTAAATATGGAACAGAAGAATCTGATTATGTGAATGTTCAATATACTGGAAAAGATGGAAGTAAACGTGATGTTACGGTTTATTTGACACAAGGACAGAAATTTAATGTAAGTGACAAAGTTAAAGTACATATGGCAAACGCTGAAAGAAGTAATGTATGGTCAATAACAGATGAAATTGAAAAAGTTAATGAGTAGAAGATTTCAACATTAAATGAAGATTAATGGGCTTGGTCTTAATATAAAACTGTATTTTTTCTCTTAATGAAAAGAATTGTTTGTTTTAGTTAATTCTTTTGTTAGGGGTCACCATACATGCCCATCAGCTTAAGAGTAAGAGATTATGCGTGAGCTTTCAGCATATGTGCTAAGAAAGCAGCTGCTGTAACATGAATACATTCCATATATAGGTTGTCAGCATCTAGAGCTTTCACGCTAACTTTTATACTTGTATACTCAAAATCCCTTTGATTTGTTTTTGGATGGTTAAGCGTGTTTCTCTACTCTTTCATATAGAGTAGGTAATTGCTTGTTAAAAGAAAACTTCGATACTAACCAATACGAAAATAACGCTGAAACACATCCTATTAAAGCTCCTATTGCAACATCAAAAGGATAATGAAACCCTACCCAAATAGAAAGAAACACTATTCAAATTTAGTTTCAAAACTTATTAACAAAAATAAAAGATCCTAACTTATTAGTCATATATAATATGTTAGGATTTTTATATTTTAGGTTTTTTATGGATTTAGGTCTTGATAACGCACGAAGTTAGTGTTTTTTGTTGTTGTCACTACATAAAGCAGTTACAACAACAAAGAAACACTACCATTAACGCAATTTTCTGTAAGCAATTGATAAATATAGGGAATATAACCAAATGTCGAATTGATATGCTAATGTTTATATAAATAAATAGAAAGAGGGTAAATTTATGAAACATTATATGAAAGTTTTAATGGGATTGAGTTTTATGTTTGGTTGTATTTTCATTACATCTGGAAATGCTGAAGCTGCATCGGGAGGATGGTATAAAGTGACAGCTGCAGGTAACAATTGTAAAGCTAGGGTGAATACTGATCAAACTGAATATAAGTCCAATAATAAAACCGTAGGCATGCAGTTAGAGGCAGAAGGAAATTGTAGTAAAATGTATTATGATGCGGCTTTAACAGATAGAGGCCTAGAGTCTGTAGCACATGATACAACTGTTGGAAGTTTTTCTTCAAAAACTCCAATAAAACAACTAAAAATAGGTAATGTTCGCGAAAAAGAAACTACAGTTATTATAGTTCAATTATACAAAGATGCCGCTCATACACAGCCTATAGGAAAACTAATTTCAAATAATATTATAATTTATCCTAGGTAACCCATAAATATACTATATAAATTGGCTACTTGGAAATTGAAAATAGGTAACTATATAATCAAAACAAAAGAATCCCTTATTATAAGGGATTCTTTTATTTTGATTATAATATTAAATTTTTTATAGGGCTTCTTTACCCATCGGTATTTAACTAAAGCGAAATTGTAATCCTAAAATAACGTTACCCTTTCCGATAATTCTACAGAAAGAAAAGCTTATTTTTTACAAAATGCATGTTTTGTGTTACCGCCTTTTGCATCTTCAAAATTTACTTCAGTATATTCCTTTGGGTCACCATTATCTCCACATGCTACAGGTACTGTAAATGAGAAAGCTCTTACTATCATTAACGTACTTGTTATGTACAAATTTATTCCTCATTTTACCCCTGAAAAATAGGACATGGTCTGTATTTCATCTCCATTTAGATAGAAGGAAGACGTTTTTTTGTTTTGGGGTATTTTTTTTAGCTTAATAGCAATATGGTAGTACCTTCTTGTAGGACAAGGGTTACAATAACTTGCAGAAAATTACAAATGATTAGAAAATTTTATATCAATTTACTTTATATTCCATATATGTAAAAATAACTGTGAGTACATTTTTTAAAACTTTCCCCTAATAAAGTTTTGAAAGAGTTGTCTCAACATTCCCTATGTTGTAAGTATGCCAAGGAAAGAGAGCCTATATGGGTTCTCTTTTCTTTTAAAATTAATTTTTAACCTCATATTTAAGTAATATAAAACTCTATCAGGGATACCATTGCTGTATTGAACAACAAGGGTAGATAAAACCAATAGTATTGTTTTCGCCTTTTTCATAGATGATTATTAAAGATACTATATAAGAAAAGGGATAAATAAGTATATTTGTCCAGAAAATAAAAAAGTAGCTAGCAAAAGTTAATTGCTCTGTAAATAAGAAGAATATCAATAGAAGATGAAAGTTTGCCTGAATTATGTCTAAGCTTACAATTTTCATTTTTTTGATATGGTGAGGCTTCTTATGGAAAAACAATCCATAAAATAACATGATTTGATTTTATTACACTTGATTATATATTTATTTATTGTATCATTATTTGTAATGGTTAAATTTTCTATAAATGGGAGGTTATATACAATGTTAACTGATTTGCAAAAAAATTTTTTCTCACGGCTACAGATAACTCCGAAAAAAGATGTAAACTTTGAAAATTTACATGAAATTCTTCAGCAAATGGCATATGTAATACCTTATGAAAATTTAGACGTTATGGAAAAAAATGTCCGGAAAATTACTAGAAAAAATGTTCAAGAAAAATTACTACTAGCTCAACGCGGGGGACTATGTTACGAGCTTAATACACTATTATATTATTTTTTACTTGATTGTGGATTTGATGTCTATCGCATATCTGGTACAGTCTACGATTTAGGTGGTGATAAATGGAAACCTGATGATGGACATGTAATTATTATTTTAAATTATAATAATCAAAAATACATTGTAGATGGGGGACTTGCCTCACATCTTCCATTGCACCCAGTTCCATTTAGCGGTGAAGTCGTCTCATCTCAAACGGGAAAATATCGTATTCGTAAACAGAATACTGAAAAAGGAACTTACCTACTTGAAATGAAAAAAGGAGAAAATGGGGAGAGTGCTCAATTCCTTAATTCTGAACCTACTAATACATGGTGTACTGGGTTTGCGTTTTCATTAAATGAAATTGATTCTAACAAAGTAAATGCTATACAAAATATTATTGTGGAGCACCCCGAATCACCTTTTAATAAAGGATACATTGTCTGCAAATTAATTGAAGATGGACATATTTCACTTACTAAAAAAAGTTTTACGGAAACAAGGAAAGGTAAAAAAAGCAAACGAACTATAAATGAAGACGAATATCAGCAAATTCTTAAAGAAGTATTCAATATTTCTCTAAATAAATACCCTGATAAAATTTTAGAGAGAGGCTAGCTAACACTAACTCATATAAAATTCCTTTGTTAATTATAACTAGATTTCTTTAAATATAATTACATTTTATAACTTTATACAATTTCAATTTGGGTAGTTAATATAATTTATTTACAATATGTTTTAAGAGTGGAAAAGCATAATTTTTTAAGAAGTAGTAGAAAAAGCACTCGAAAGAGTGCTTT